>JAIXVO010000522.1 GCA_027482985.1 Cyanobacteriota bacterium | reverse complement strand
CAACCTTCTACGGTCGATCCACGCGTGATCCAGATTTTGCCAGAGCGGGAGATGAATGGCGACCCTCTGAAGTCTTAGGCGATTCAGTGACGATCCTCTCGCGTGATTTTTGTGACGGGAGCGCAAGTGATGCCTTTCTCGCCCCGCGTCCCAGTAACTTCATTCCCGACGTTACGCAACTGGATGCCAGCATTTATAACGCGCCAAATGACGGGTTATATGGACCCGGTTGTACCGCCAATGGTAGAACTTCTTTCCTGAATCAGAATCGACCCAGCCGCGATCCCGCTGCTGGGACTGGGTGGGCACGAGAAATCCCCAACGATCCGGAATCTCCCGTGAAAGTGTCTCGGAATGGAAATCCCCTCGTGAAAGCTGTCGTTACCCCCATCGATAACCCCACGTTGATGCCCGTTGAGTATGCCGGACGTTACAACGGGGGAGCCGTGACCATTCCCGGCGATTTCTTCTATGGGTCGGGGCCAGCCGCCAATAACAACAACCTGCCGGGCGATCGCTCGGTGCAATTCCAGCCGCCCGAAACCACCGTCAACACCATCATGATCAGTGGCATTGTGCCCTCTCGCGACCAGCAAGCCTACGGGGGGTTGCATAACTTCCCGCGCTTCCTGGAACGCTGGACGGGGCAAAATCTGCGGTTCTCTGGCTCGTTCATTCAGCTCAACTTCAGTAACTACAGTACGGCTCCCTACGACCAGGATGTGTGGGAAGCAGGTGTTGGTCCCAATGGCAATGAAGTGTTGGACTACTATCAGCCGCCCGTCCGACTCTGGGGGTATGACGTGGGCTTGCAAATCGCGCCTGCGGGTCCTGCTGCCAGTCGGTTTGTCCAGTTGAGCAGTCTGCGGAACGAGTTTTACACCGAACCGCCCGCCAACGACTTCTATATGCAAAACCTGTGCCGCACGTTACAGCAGGATGCTCAAACCGCGCCTGGTGCACCCAACTTGAGTGGGTTGAGATGTCCTGCTTAACGCTAGCGGTTAAGTGGCATCCCGTTGCCACTTAATCGCGTTATTGATGTCTTGCGATCGCGTCCACCTACCCTTTACCGCCAAATGCCATGCCAGCCCATCGCTCATCGTCATTCCATCCATCTTCCCGGCTGCTGACCTGCTGGTTGCTGGCAAGGTCACGTCAAGCGGCTCCCCTTAATGCTGCACCGATCTCCGAGCAAGGACTAACCTTGATTGAGTGTCTGGTCGCGATCGTGGTCGTTGCCATTACGGTGGTAACCATCACCCCACCCATCTTTCTCGCCACTGCCAGTCGTGTCCAGGCCCGACGAGCCGAGCAAGCCAACCAGATTGCCCAGTCTGAGGTTGACCGGATTCGCGGCATTGTGGAGCGGGGCAACTTCCAACTAGCCGATTTACCCCCCATTGGTGTCGCGAGCGGCATTGAAGGTACACCCGTAGGGACGACGGTTGCCACAGGCACCATTCTCTCTCCCGGCAATTGTGCGAATAAATACCCGACAACGCCACTGGCTAATGCCACCACCCTGGTACCTGTGGATGTGAATGGCGACTGTCAGCCCGAATTTGCGATGCAAGTCTTTCGCACCCAGGGCTGTTTCGTGGGCGATGCCACCCCCCCGGCAACGCCGTCCAGCTTTGGGTTGGGGGTCAGAGTGTATGCCTACAATCCAAATGAAGGAACACTCCCGACGCTGGAAAAAGAACGGACGACATTAGGCGTGACAGCAGGGCGTAAAGATCAGGGCGGCAATCTGCGTCGCCCCTTGCAGGTGCTTTACTCCAGTGCCTCGACCACAGGGAGTGCCAAAGTTCGGGAGTGTGTCGCCTTCGACACGCCGCAACTACAACCGTCCCCGTCCCCCACACCTTGATTTAGCTAATTCCCTTATTCCTCTACCCGCTTCTGAAGCTATGGCTAAGCGATTTTCCCATCCACCTTTGAAATCTCTCTGGTTCGCCCTGAAGCGTGGTCGAGCAAAAGGGTTTACCCTGCTAGAACTGCTCGTGTCCATCATCATTGGCGGGATCATTACCCTATTGCTGCTATCACTGGTTGTTCAATTAACTCAATCCAATCAGGATGATGCCGCGCGTAGCCAGGTGCAGCAGGATATGCAAACAGCGATGGATTACATCACCCAGGATTTACGGGAAGCGGTGTTTGTCTATAACGGACAGTGTTTGCAAGGAACAGCTGCCCCTGCTACTCAAGATGATGTTGGGACTAGATGTCCTGGTGTGGTCAATCATATTCCCACTTTTATGTCGGATAACGGCAGAGTTCCAGTCTTGGCCTTTTGGCGAACGAAGCCCCTACCGCAAGAAATTCGCAATATTTGTAGTACCAATGTGAATCAGTTGGAAACTCTGCCAGGAGTTCCTTGTGTCGCGGCGACTGGCTACTCGCTCGTCGTTTACGCGCTAGACCCCTGGGATTCAAATGAACAAATTTGGAAAGGCAATGCGCGGCTCATTCGCTATGAATTGAGCCAATTTCCAGAGAATCCTGCGAATCAAAATGATCTGATTGCCGGATTTGTCGACCCGTTGAATGAACCTAGTTACAGTTTCCAGCAGTGGCCCTACGGCAAAGTTGGGACGACGGGCTTTGGCAACCGTCAAACGGCTCGGCCCAATAATCCGGCCTTTACCCTGGTTGATTTTGTCGATGATAAAGGCTCGATCAACGAGACTGGCACCAAACTGGATCCCAACTGTGAGGAGTTCGCGCCTTTCCCTGGTGGCAATCCGGCAACGCCCAAAGATCCTAACGATATTCGCAATGCCCTCAGTCCCACTGGGGATAATAATACGCCCCGTGGGTTTTATGCCTGTGTACGCAATGGTGGGATCGGCAATGCCGTTGGTAATGGTGCTAATCAAGATGTGCTGCTGACCCTGGTGGGGAACGTCTCTGGTAAGCCAGGTTTTGTCCGGCAACTCGACAATCAGAAGCAGAGCCGTTTAAGTCCGCTGCAAACGAGAGTTTTAGTGCGCGGCATTATCAAGAAAGTAAGTGGATCTTAAATCCCTGGGGAGTAGAGACGATGAACGGTTTGATCAAGAAATTACGGCGCAGTCAACGCTTCCTGGCAGGTTTCACGTTACTGGAAGTGCTGGTGGTGGTGTTAATCATCGCTGTGTTGGCCGCGATCGCGGCACCGGGTTGGAATGCCCTGATGAATCGGCAGCGCGTGAATGTCGTGAATGAACAGGCGGTGCAACTGATTCGGCAGGCGCAAAATGATGCCCGGCGGACGCATACTCCCCGGCTGATTGTGTTTGATCCCAATGCCACGGTGCCGAGAGCGGCGATCGTGCCCTTACAGCGGGACTTTAACGGCAATGTTTTGAATCCCATTGTCGATCTAACCACAATCAATGCCTGGACGACATTGGGCAACAACGAAGTGAAAGATGGTGCGTTAGAATTCTCTACGACTCCTGCCGATGGGCAATTGGTGTTTAACGGCAATGGTTTTGTCGATCGCCTGACGACGAATGCCATTGGCAATGACCCCAGCATTTCACGAACCCCGGAATCTGCCACTTCCCGCGTTTTTGTCTTCAAAGTTCGGCAGCGGAATACTACTGCTCAAACCAATCGCTGCGTCATTGTCCGAACGATTTTAGGTGCTACTGATACTGATCAGGGCACTCGTTGCGAGATTTAAGGCAGTCTTTCAGACCCACGATTCAGAGCACTTCGCGATCGCCACTCCCTTGGTGGTAACGTCTTCGGTCGCCCAATTCACTCAATGCCCTTGACCCTGATCCACAGTCATCAGGGTCAAGGGCATCGCCACGATGAACCGAGCCGTTACCCAAACGCCGCGATCGCTTTAACCTCACTCAGAATTGAGATGTTGATCATGTGATAGCCTCTGCCATGTGTAACGTGGCAGAGGCGAGTCAGAACACTGACCCAGCATTGGCTCTTGCCGATCCGACTTGTCCTCAGTGTTCTGACCAAAGCTATAACAACGGAGAGGGGGGGATTCGAACCCCCGTTGAGTTGCCCCAAACTTGATTTCGAGTCAAGCGCATTCAACCGCTCTGCCACCTCTCCAAAAAAGTGACTTTCTTATTCTACTCGGATGCGTTACGTCTGTGACACTGGTTATCCGCAAGCTCAGTTCAGGGTGCATGTCGTGGTTTAATCAGGCAGAAGGTTTAAGGGGCGCGATCGCACAGCATGTTCCTGACTCAAGTTCTGCAAAATATTTTGAATGGGCTGTCGATTGGCAGCGTTTACGCGATTTTTGCGTTGGGCTATACCCTGATTTTCTCGATTCTGGGGATTATTAACTTTGCCCATGCCGCAATTTTTACGCTGGGGGCGTATTTCACCTATTTCCTGATGGGCGGCAGTACGGGGTTTAACGGCATCCTGGCCAATGCACAACTGCCGATCGCGCTGCCTTTCTGGTTGGCGATGCTGGTGAGTGGGGTGTTGTCGGGATTGGTGGGCGTGGCGATCGAGCGGTTAGCTTTTGGACCCTTGCGACGACAGGGAGCCGATCCTTTACTGACGGTCGTTTCCAGCTTGGGGGTGGCGTTTGTCATCGTCAATTTAATTCAGTACTTAGTGGGAGCCGAGAACTACACCTTCCCGGCAGGCGCATATGGCAACCTACCCGCCGCCATCAACCTCGGTACCGCCGCCAACCCCATCCCCATTCGCACCGTCCAGATGGTGATTTTTGGCGTGTCAATGGCGATCGTGGTGATTTTGACTTACCTGATTAACGGCACCAAGTACGGTAAAGCCATGCGAGCCGTCGCGGAAGATGCCATCACGTCCAGTCTGCTCGGCATCGATCCTGATCGCTTCATCGTCCTCACCTTCTTCGTCAGCAGTTTTCTGGCCGGCATTGCGGGCACCCTCGTCGGCTCCAGTGTCAGCATCGCTGGGCCTTACTTCGGCATCAGCTTTGGGCTAAAAGGGTTAGCCGTGATCGTCCTGGGTGGGTTGGGCAGTATTCCCGGCGCGGTGATTGGCGGACTGGCGATCGGCATTGTCGAAGCCTTCGTACCGGGTGAATATTCCGCCTTCAAAGATGCCATTTCCTTCGGCATTCTGTTCCTCACACTCCTCGTTCGCCCCCAAGGGTTAATGGGGCGGAAGGTGATTCAGAAAGTATAGGAGGAGGGAGGAGGAGGAATGGCAGGGAGGGGGGGGAAGTTAGGAGTCAGGAGTCAGAAGTCAGGAGTCAGGAGTCAGGAGAAAACAAACTTGTAGAGACGCGCCGCTGGCACGTCTCTCCGGGAACCGAAAGCGAAGAGGCAGACAATCCTCAAAAGAGCCATTGCCTCTACCCCAACCCCCAACCCCTAATCCCCAACCCCTTTCCTACGCCTTCCCCACAGGCTTCAACACCTGGTCGAGTAAGCTTCTGGCTGGTTGAGCCTGATTCAAAGCCGTTTGGTGATCGCTGTAGGCGCGAACCAATTTGAACAAGCCACCGACTCCGGCTTTGAGCTGTTCTAACTCGTCTCCAGAGAGGACTTCTCCGTCCAACATTCTGACCAGGAGGGGCTTGATGTCGCCTACTTCCAGGCGCACTTTTTGCAGCTTTTCGACCGTACTGAGCAAGGTTTTAAGCGCATTGAGACAGTCGTCAATCTCTTGTCCCTGCGGTAAATCCGCCGTGGCAGCAGGAGCGGGTTCAGGCTCAGCGATCGCCGCTTCCTCTTCCGCCTCAGCGATCGCCGCTTCCTCCTCCGCGATCGCGTCCTCTTCCACTAACTTGGGTTCCGCCGCCACGGGTTTCGCCGGGGTGGGATTTGTTTTGGCACCATTCACTTTAGCCATCAAATTCTCTCTACTTTAAGATGCAGCTTTAGTCGTACTTGTCCGCTTGCTGGTGGACTTTTTCGCCGCAGTTTTGGTGGTTGCGGCGCGTTTGGTCGTGGTTTTCTTGGCAGGTTTCTCGGTTGCTTCTTCGGTCGGTTCAGCCGCATCAGTGGTTTCGCTAGCCGCTTTTTTCTTGCTAGTTGATTTTGTGGCTGTGGATTTTGTGGCTGTCGATTTTGT
>JAIXVO010000794.1 GCA_027482985.1 Cyanobacteriota bacterium | reverse complement strand
TTTGCCCCAACCTGCCGGCTTCCTGTCCCTGGTTCGTTACGGCTGACCCCACCTATCTGCATCAAGTGCTGATGAATCTCTGTATCAATGCGCGCGATGCCATGCCCCATGGCGGGACGCTCTCCCTGACGCTGGCACCCTGTGTTGTCGATCAAGCCATGGCTCAGGTCAACCTGGATGCGCAGGTGGGAGACTATGTGGCGATTACGATCGCCGATACGGGCACGGGCATTCCGCCAGAGGTGCGCGATCGCATCTTTGATCCCTTTTTCACCACCAAACCCACTGGTCAGGGCACTGGCTTAGGACTCGCAACTGTGTTAGGCATCGTGAAAGAGTATGGCGGTTTTTTACAAGTTCACACGGAAATGGGTCAGGGTACTCAAATGCAGGTGTACTTACCCCTAATTGCCAGCGGAGCCACCCCATCGGCAGCATCCGCACCGCCCTTAGAGGGGAATGGCGAACTGGTGTTGGTCGTGGATGATGACATCGCAGTGCAACGGAGTATCCAATCCTTACTCGAAAATTATCACTATACGGTGTTAGTCGCGAATGATGGACTGGCGGCGATCGCGCTCTACACCCAACAGCAACAGGAGATTAAATTAGTCATTCTCGATATCACCATGCCAAAGATGAGCGGCATCCTCCTCATTCAAAGCCTGAGAGCGATTAACCCAATCGTGAAGCTGATGGCAATGAGCGGATTATCTGGGAATCGAGAACCCGCCCTGGCCGCAGGTGCAAATGTATTTCTACTTAAACCTTATATCCTGGAACATCTACTAGCGCAACTACAGGCGCTCATCGCCAGTGATTAACTGGGCCGCAAAAGATTTAGCATGACCGGAGCGATCACCCTGAACCAAAATCACCTCACAGCAAAGGCGCGATCGCGATAAGCTAGCAGGCAAATGGCATGGGTAGGAACTATGACGGTTGGACTCAATCAGCAAATTCAGGAATTCTATGATGCTTCTTCGGGGCTGTGGGAGCAAGTTTGGGGCGAACACATGCATCATGGCTACTATGGTGCGGATGGCTCCTTGCCCAAAGACCGCCGAGAAGCACAGATTGATTTAATCGAAGCACTGCTGACTTGGGCGGAGGTGCAACAAGCCAGCGACATTTTAGATGTGGGGTGTGGCATTGGTGGCAGCAGTCTCTACCTGGCGGCTCGCTACAAGGCCAACGCGACGGGCATTACCCTCAGTCCCAAACAGGCTGCCCGCGCCAGCGATCGCGCCCGTGCCGCTGGGTTAGCTGCCGCCACCCGCTTTCTGGTCGCCGATGCCTTACAGATGCCCTTTGCCGACAACTCATTTGATTTCGTCTGGTCGCTGGAAAGCGGTGAACATATGCCGGACAAGGGGCAGTTTATGCGGGAATTGGTGCGGGTGTTGAAGCCCGGTGGCAAAGTGTTAATGGTTACTTGGTGTCATCGCCCCACCGATCAGCAACCGTTGACGGCTGACGAGCTGCATCATTTGCAGGAGATTTACCGCGTCTACTGCCTGCCCCATGTGATCTCATTGCCTGAATATGAGCGAATTGCCCGATCGCTGCCCCTGCAAGATCTCCGGACTGCCGATTGGTCCAGTGCCGTCGCCCCCTTCTGGGATATGGTGATTGATTCCGCGTTCACCCCCGCCGCGATCGTCGGGCTGCTGTTTTCCGGTTGGAAAACGATCGAAGCTGCCATTTCCCTTAACCTGATGAAAACAGGTTACGAACGGGGCTTAATTCGCTTCGGGTTACTCTGTGGCACCAAGCCATTAGGCGGGCAACCCTAAGACATGGCGTTACCCGCCCCTCACTGACAGCGGACGGCCTACTGGACGGGTTTGACGGCAACGGCTAATTCATATTCCAAGCGCGTCACATCGGGCAGTAACGAGCAGGCCAAACGCAAATCATCACTGATCGTGCGGGATACAATCATGCCGCGCACTTGCTGTCCTGGATTGGTTTGATTCTGCTGGATCCAGGCAATGTACCGCAATAACTGACCAATGACGCGATCGTAGGCACGAGCGACTTTTAATTCAATCACCACCAGGTTTGCTTGCGCATCGATCGCGAGGATGTCAATCAAGCGTCCCCCTGCTGGAAACTCGATGCCAGTAATCTCATCATCCTCATATAATCGTAGTCCTGGCTCCACCAGCTGTAAGTTTCTGGCTAAGTAATCCCGTAAGTCAGATTCATAAGCAAACGATCGCGAACCTTCCACCTCATTCTGCTCTAAACTCTCCTCCAGTTGGATGACGCTCCTGTGATTCGCATCATGAATCGGGGCTGGATCTTGATTGACATCGTAGAGCCGAAAGCGATTGCCATCAAGCTGAAAAAAACAATCATCTTCACCAACTTTTGCCTTGTAATGCAGCCGACTCGGACTATTGATGGAGAGTCGAATCAGGTGAGCGTTGATCGTTCCTTTCTTAATTTTGGGATAATTCTGCGCAAACCAATCGATCGCCCGTTGCCTATCAAAAACCTGCCCCAGTTGTAAGTTAAAGTCCCTGACCATATCTTGCATTAGGAACCGCACGGGCTTCTCGTAAATCGTTGTCGTCATAAAATGTTCCAGGCACTACGCACCCTTCAGAGTGCCCCAGTCTGAGCCAACCCAAACAGCCCTTTTTTCTTTGCAGACGTTTAACTGGACGCATCTGACCACTGCTGGCGGAGTTGCCGTAAAGCCGCTCCAGTCCCCTGAACCGCAGCCGATCGCAGCACTTGCTCCACTAATTCCCCCCAATCAACCGTCGGGAAGGATTGACTGGTCGCCACTTCCTGATACGCCTCTCCTTGCAGCCGATATAGCTGCAGGCCCTGCGGTTTAAACAACCAGACTTCGGGCACGCCATAGGGCGCATAATCCGCAGCGGCAGTGTAAGTCGTCACATCAATTTCAATCACCAAATCCGGCGGTGGATCAACCTGCCAGTCAATTCGGTCTTGACCCACCGCCGCTTGCCAGTGGTCAATGTAAAAGCAGTCATCAGGCTCAATGCCGCCGACCTCTGGAATGTCCATCGTGATTGGGGTAAAGGCTTCGTAATTGCGGCTCTCGGCATCGAGCAAGATTTTGACAACATCAGCCAGCATATTGGCTTCACGACCATGACGGGGCAGCGGACTCATGAGTAAAATTTCACCCTGGCGAAACTTAATTCGCGGGATGGAGCCATCGCCGCGGCTATCCCGCAAAGCACAATAATCCTGCCAGGTTCCCGGCATCCGCATGACGGCACCCGGCGGCAACTGAATTTTTTCACGGGAGACGATCGCATACATTGCAGAATTTCCAGCGGGAAGGGCAGCAGGACAGCAAGCGATCGCATTATCATGACAAATGGATTCATCAACCGCTTACTCAGTTTCTCAAATGATACTTCATCCGCCCAACGTGCCCAATCCTGCCCCCCGATTGCCTGAATTGCTGGCTCCAGCGGGGAACTGGGAGTGTGCGAAAGCGGCGGTAGAGAACGGAGCCGATGCGATTTACTTTGGGCTAGAGCGATTTAATGCTCGGATGCGGGCAGAAAACTTTACCCAGGCGGATTTACCGGAATTGATGGCTTATCTCCATCGTCGGGGGGTTAAGGGCTATGTCACGGTCAACACTCTCGTTTTTACCGGAGAGTTGCCCGCCGCGGAACAGTATCTCCGCTCCATCATTTTGTCAGGTGTGGATGCGGTGATTGTGCAAGATGTGGGGCTATGTCGGTTAATTCGCCAGTTATCGCCTGATTTTCCGATCCATGCCTCGACGCAAATGACCGTCACCAGTGCGGCGGGAGTTGAATTCGCCGAAGCCTTGGGGTGTCAATTGGTCGTCTTAGCGCGGGAATGTGCAATTTCGGAATTGCACAAAATTCAGCAACAATTGCGCGATCGCCACCTCACCTTACCGCTGGAAGTCTTTGTGCATGGAGCCTTGTGCGTTGCCTATTCGGGGCAATGTCTCACCAGCGAAGCCTTGGGGGGACGGTCTGCCAATCGCGGTGAATGTGCCCAGGCGTGCCGCATGCCCTATGACCTGATGGTCGATGGGCAAGTGGTGGATCTGGGCGATCGCCGTTATCTCCTCAGTCCGCAAGATCTCGCAGGATTGGAGGTCTTACCAGAACTGATCAAAACGGGAGTAACCTGTCTCAAAATCGAAGGTCGCTTGAAAAGCCCGGAATATGTCGCCAACGTGACCCAGGTGTATCGACAGGCGTTGGCGCAGGCGGCAGGAGTCAGGCGGCAGGAGTTAGCAGACAGGAGCCAGGCGTTAGAGGCTGACTCGACTGCCCAGGATTTTTATAACTTGGAAATGGCATTTTCGCGGGGGCTGTATACGGGTTGGTTTGAGGGCATTAATAATCAAGCGCTGGTGCATGCTCGGTTTGGCAAAAAACGCGGCTTTTATCTCGGTGAAGTCACCCGCATCCAGAACGAAAAAGTCACCCGCCGATTGACCGCCACACCCAACCCCCCACCCTCTACCCCCCATCCCCTCAAACCCGGCGATGGCATCG
>JAIXVO010000444.1 GCA_027482985.1 Cyanobacteriota bacterium | reverse complement strand
CCCCCTCCCCCTCTCCGAACTCGCTCGTGAACAAGGCATTCGCTATTTCTTGATTTCGTTTACTGATTTATTTGGCACCCAGCGGGCGAAACTGGTACCCGCCGCCGCGATCGATGAGATGGCGGCGGGGGGGGCTGGGTTTGCGGGCTTCGCGGCGTGGCTGGACATGACCCCGGCAGATGCGGATATGTTTGCTCAGGCGGACATCAGTAGTGTGTTTCAGTTGCCCTGGAAGCCGGAAGTGGCGTGGTTGCCAGCGGATTTGGTGACACCGGACGGTAGCCCGATCGCCCAAACCCCTCGCCTGGTGCTCAAGCGCGTCTTGCAGCAGGTGCAGGATCTCGGCTATCGCGTCAAGACGGGGGTGGAATGTGAGTACTTTTTGTTATCACCGGATGGCACAGCGTTGGCTGATCCGCGCGATCGCCAGGTGAAGCCCTGCTATGACCAGCAAGCCCTGATGCGGCAGTTTGATGTGATCTCGGAGATTTGTGATGCCATGTTGGCGTTAGGGTGGGGGGCTTACCAGAATGATCACGAAGATGCCAATGGGCAGTTTGAGATGAACTGGACATATGCGGATGCCCTCGTGACCGCCGATCGCCATGCGTTTTTCAAGTACATGGTCAAGGCGATCGCGGAAAAACACGGGCTGCGAGCCAGCTTCATGCCCAAACCGTTTGCCCATCTGACCGGGAACGGTTGCCACACGCACTTATCCGTTTGGGACACGGCGGGTACCACCAACCTTTTCCACCAACCTGACGGTGAACTGGGACTATCGCCATTGGCCTATCACTTTATAGGCGGCGTGTTGCATTCCGCAGCGGCGCTGTGTGCCTTCACCAATCCCACCATCAATTCCTACAAACGAATTAACGCGGCTGTCACCCTGTCGGGAGCCACTTGGTCGCCCAACATGGCAAGTTATAGCGGCAACAACCGGACGCACGCCATCCGCATTCCCGACTCGGGACGATTTGAACTGCGACTGGCGGATGGGGCGGCAAATCCCTACCTGCTCCCGGCAGCATTGATTGCAGCGGGATTGGATGGCATTGCCGAAAAACGTGATCCTGGACCCCGCCACGATAACAACAACTACGTCGAGCCGCTGCCCGCTGGAACGGCTCAACCCTTACCGACGAATTTATTGGATGCCCTGCGGCAGTTAGAAGCGAATTCTCTGTTCTCCCAAACTTTGGGCAGTGAGTTTGTGCAGTCCTACCTGAAGTTGAAACATCAAGAATGGCAAGATTTTAGTGCCCAAATTACCCCCTGGGAACGGGAAACCACGCTCGATTGCTAGTCCTGTTAGGGCGTTACTCCGGTGCCACTTTGGGCATCGGGGTGGGTGCTGGCAGTTGATTGGGAGTGGGTGGAGTAGCGGGCGGGGTTTGACCTGGTGCGGCGGGGGTATTTTCAAAAATGGTGGAAAGCACCCGAAACAACGCTGCCAGGTCTTCCCGGGTCACCAAGTTGGCGGTGCGATCCTGAATGATCTTATCCATCCGATTCAGGCAGGCTTCCAACCCAGCGGCAAACTCATTCCGGGTTAGAGCTTGCTGCCCCCGAAACGTGCCATCCGGATAACCAGAAATACAGCCATACTTTTGCATCAACACACTGATCGGTTCATACGCCCAATCACTGCGCGTCACATCGGTAAATTGAGGCGATCGATTCTTCAATTTTTCCAGTGCTGGAAACCGCTGCGTTAGTGGCACCGCTGGGGTGCTGGAAGATTGCGCCTGAGCCACTTCTATCGATCCGATCGCAACCACCGTCACACCTGACCACAGCCAGGCTTGCCAACTCAAAAACCGACTCGATGTCATGCCGAAACCCCAACTTTACTCACGCCTCACCGTTGATACCCAATTAAACCACTTTCTGCCCGACTTACGAATGCGGCAGGGCGGGCGGAGAGTTGTCCGGCGCGTTTAAAGAAGGAGTTGGCTTCCTGGTATTTCCCCAGCTCGACATATACCGACCCGATCGCCTGATAAATTCGCGGATTATCGGGTTGCAGTGCGAGGGCGGTGACATGGGCGAAGAGGGCACGGCGGTATGCCCCTTGACGTGCCAACACAATCCCCAAACTGAGATAAGCATTGGCATCATTCGGGCGCAGTTTGATCGCCGCGCGATACGCTTGCTCAGCCCCGTCATTGTCGCCCAAATGCGCCAAGCTAAACCCCAGAGCGTAATGAAAACGAGCATTCTCGGGAGCCAGGGCGATCGCGCGACGGTAGGCGCTCGCGGCAGCCGCAAAATCATTTTGCTGAATTTGTAAAAAGCCGATGGCGGAATGAATCAGGGGATTATTTTGATCGATCGCGATCGCTTGTTGATAGAGTGCTAAAGCTTGTAAATAATCGCCCGCATTAACTAATTGGCGACCTTTGACCAGCATTTGCCGGAGACAGGTTTGTCCAGGCTGATCGGCTTGGCAACTCACAGGATTCACACGGGTTTGGGCGGCAACTGGTAGCCCAGTAGCAATCCAAAGATTGACACCGATGCTAATGCCCAGACTAAACAGAAAGCGGTAGTGCATAAGACGGTAGGAACTCCTTGACCGAACCTGATGATTTGGAAGAACGAACGTTACCCGAAAGTTGATCTCGGGTCAGCGGGGCTTGGTGCAGAT
>JAIXVO010000515.1 GCA_027482985.1 Cyanobacteriota bacterium | reverse complement strand
TGCTGAAAAACTGAGCGACATTGCGAAATGTAACGCTCAAGCTGGAAATTGCCAATCGAAAAATTGCAGCGATCGCGGAGTTTCTGCCGCATAAGCGATCGCTCCGGCATAACCCGCCTCCGGTTCGATCAACTGCACCTGCCAGGGGACTGAACTCGGACGGTGAGCATAGATCCCCATCGCGCCCGTCGCCGTCAGCTGTAACTGCACTTTGTCTAGATCGGTGATGCCCTGTCCCGTAGCTTTCGTTAACGCTTCTTTCGTCGTCCAGTGGTAGAAAAAACAGGTTTCCTGGCACTCCGGCGGCTGCGCAGCGATCGCGGCTTGCTCTGATGGCGCACAGTATCGCTGAATCAGTTGCGCCAGGAACGGCATCGGTTTCCGGATTTCGACATCAATACCAACAGTGGGAACGGGGGCGATCGCAAATAAGGCCAGATCTTCCGAGTGCGTCACATTAAAGTAAATGGGTTCCGCCTGCGGGGACTGCACCAAGCTGGGTTTGCCGCGATCGCTGTAGGTAAAAGTCAGTTGTGCCGCTGGTTCATTCACATAACCCGCCAGCAGTAAGCGTAAAATGCCGCGACTGGCGATCGCGCGGTTTTGATGGTGGGCAAATCGTAACCGTTGCGCCCGTTCTCGTTCATCGCTGGCCAACAAATCCTGCAATTGCGCTAGGAGTAGTTCTGATTGGGGCAATTGCGCCCGCCAGATGTGGAGTTCTGTGGGCGCGAGGGGGGGCGGGGCGATCGCCGCTGACCACACCGGGCGCTGAATCGGATAACGACTCATGGGCGTAGCACCCGCATCGCAACACAGCACCAAACCATAATAAAAAAGAGGTCAAACGACCTCCTGATTAAGATTTAGAATACGGCAGACAAGATTAACGCGGGGGCGATGTCTAGGCCAACCCGGTGTTGGAACCGGGCTTACCAGTGGCCAATTCAACTTTCACAATCTTGCCACCCATCTTTTGGATGCGTTGTTGCTCACGAAACCAGTTTTCGTAGGGAACTAGCTTCGTAAAGTAAGTATTTTGAAGCTCACGCTGCGTCCGAATGCGGGTTTGGCTGGGCACGCAAGCGGTAATTTTAAACATGCGCATAGGAATCTTTACTCCTGAATGGGCTGAGGAAACGGTGGATTTGAAGCAGTGATATTACGAGCAGCGGTGGTATTAGCGGATTAAATTGTCAATCTGAAACAATCAGGGCGCGAGGGCGCGATCGCCAGAAATGAAACTCGCCAGTTCTAATCGCTCTCAAGCAAGATCGGAAGCCAACTGTCAACACTAGATCGTCAAAACCCAATCGCGCTGCGACTCAGTCTATAACAAGCTAGCACTCACCTTCGGCTTCCGAACCTCACACATCTCAGGATAACTCGGATTAGACGCTAGACCTTAGCCTCCAGTCCGCGACCCTGAAGTTAGCTCAAGCCAGAGGAGATGTAGTCGAAGTAGACACCCATTTCCTTACCTGCATCAGAACCCACCAGACCAGCGGTGACTTCTTTCATAGCTTGGATCGCTTGCACAGTGGCAGCAATAGGTACACCCAGGGAGTTGTAGGTTTCTTTCAAACCGTTGAGCACGCGCTCATCCAGGATGGAAGGATCGCCAGCCAACATGGCATAGGTGGCATAACGGAGGTAGTAGTCGAGGTCACGGATGCAAGCAGCATAGCGACGGGTGGTGTACATGTTGCCACCGGGACGGGTGATGTCGGAGTACAACAAGGACTTAGCCACAGCTTCTTTGACGATCGCCGAAGCGTTAGCGCTGATCGCGGTAGCAGCCCGCACGCGCAGTTCGCCAGTAGCAAAGTAACCTTTCAGTTTTTCCAGAGCCGAACCGTCCAAGTATTTCCCTTGAACGTCAGAAGAGTTAATGACAGCGGTAATTGCGTCTTGCATGATTAAATCCTTAAATCGCGTAATCTTACGAAATGTTTTGCAAATGAAGCAAGATGGGGGGGTCATGGGTCATGGGTAATAGGTTCAATTCCTAGCCCCTAGCCCTGGTTCCTAGTCCCTAGACTTAGCTCATCGCACCAATCACGTAGTCGAAGTAGCCAGAAGCTTCCGAAGCATCTTCCGACGACATCATGGAAGAAGCCACATTCTTCATCGCCCGCACGCCTTCGGCGACCGCTTCAATGGGGGTACCCAAGGACTTATACATTTCGCGCACGCCCACAATCCCGATCTCTTCGATGGGGGTCACATCCCCTGCAACCACACCGTAGGTCACGAGACGCAGGTAGTAGTCGAGGTCACGCAGGCAGGTCGCGGTCATTTCTTCGCCGTAAGCGTTCCCACCGGGAGACACCACGTCGGGGCGTTTTTGGAACAGTTGATCGCCAGCTTGCTTGACGATGCGCTCCCGCGATTCACTCAGGGTTTGAGCGATCCGCAGCCGCTTTTCACCAGAGGTAACGAAACCTTTGATCCGATCCAATTCGCCGGGGCTCAGGTAGCGAGCTTCAGCATCTGCATTCACGATTGACTTCGTGACAATACTCATTGATGGATTCCTCCAGAAGAATGTAACCGATTGTGTTTAAATGGGGATTCCCAGATGAGGCTCTGAAGTCTTGGCCGCGCCAAGTTTAAGATTCAACCCCGCGCTGCGCCAGTACAGAGATATACAACAACCGCCGGAAATGTTTGCCATCGCCAGCATTGAGTCATATCGCGCCCTTAAGACTCAGTGACCTTCCGCAATTATTGTGCGGCATTGGGTTCACACTCCAAGACTGCGTGTAATAGTTTGTAATAATTGCGCTCAGATTTGGGGAGGGGAGGGAGTTGGAAGACAGGAGTCAGGAGTCAGGAGTCAGAAGTCAGAAGTCAGAAGTCAGAAGTCAGAAGTCAGAAGTGAAGAGAGAGGAAGTAGGTTGGACTGTAGGGGCGCGGCATTCGGTAGGCAATCTTGATCGTCAATTGCCCAACATTCTCACCCGAATGCCATGCTCTGGGTCAGAGACGGTGGCTGTTTCTCCTGACTCCTCATTTCCCCCTACTCCACCCGAAACGCATCTGGCAAATATTCCTGGATCGTCAATTGGTAGCCTTTGACGATCGCGGTGGTATCGCCGTTGATGGAGGCGAGATCGACGCTGCCAGAGAGCTTTTGGCAGGCGACGAGGGCGACATCGAAGCGGCAGGGTAACTCGGCCAGGTGGGGATGGGCTAATAGATAGGATTGGGCGGTTTTCCAGAGTTTGGTTTGTTTCTGGTGGGTCAGGGCGAGTTTGCCATCTTCGTCCCAGTTACGATCGCGGCGGGTTTTCACTTCCACAAAGGCGATCGCGGTCAATTGGGGGAGTTCCGGCTGAGATTGCCCAATCACGAGATCGAGTTCGCCCCAGCGACAATGCCAGCGCTGATGGAGGATCGTCCAACCCTGACGCTGCAACCAGCGGGCAATAAACGCCTCGCCTAAAGCACCGACGACATCCGGCGGGGAGGATTGGGAGGGACGGGGACGGGAAGCCATGCGGTGGCACCAGGCGCAAGGGGATATTTTATTGTGGCGAGGGGCGATCGCGCGCGACAAGCGGCATTCTACGGAGGGGCGCGATCGCTCAGATGGGGCGGAATGGTGACAGTGTGTTGCAGTTTGGGTCAGTCCGCCAGATGGGGAACAGATTCGGCTAGGATCAAGAATGGACAAATTGCAGACTATCGCATCGGCTTGATGGCTATGGATACGAACAGGTTCAGCGATTGGATTCAGGTGGATGCTCGGCGGCGAGAGCGGCGCTGGCGGTTGGGCGATCGCCAGCGCTGGTGCCGAGGATTGGCGATCGCCCTGGCGTTGGTGTTGACCTGGCTGGTGAGAATACAGCCAGCCAGCGCAGTGGACTACAACAAGGAATTTTTAGTCGGGGCGGATTTCTCGGGGCGATCGTTGACGGATGCCAGCTTCACTAAAGCAAACCTGCGAGAAAGTAACCTGAGTGGCAGTGATCTGCAAGGGGTGAGCTTTTTTGGGGCGAACCTGGAAGGGGTGAATTTGACGGGTGCGAATCTCAAAAATGCCACCCTGGATACGGCCCGGTTGAGTCGGGCAAATCTCTCGAATGCCAATCTGGAAGGAGCCTTTGCGTTTAATGCCAAGTTTGATGGCGCGATGATTGAGGGCACAGATTTTACCGGGGTGGATTTTCGCCCGGATGTGTTGGATGCCCTCTGCGATCGCGCCACGGGCACCAATCCCACCACGGGGCGCAAAACCCGCGACACGTTGAATTGTGACTAGTGGGTGATCCTTAACATCTGATTGCCGCCTTTTTGCAACTCGTAGGCCACGGTCGTGATTTCCCAAGGGAAACCGGCTGCGGTCAAGGCGGGGAGAACGGCATCCAGGTGGGGCGATCGCTGTAAGCCCAGCGTCAACAAGGGAAAGACGCGGACTTCATGACAGACACGCAGCATTTCCTGGAGTGCCTGGAGGTGGAAGTCGGCATCGAAATGGTCGGAATACAGAAACAAAAAATGGGAACTGAAGCCGAGGTCATAGGCGCGATCGGCGTAGGGCAGGTGGGGTAATGCGCCGACCGTGTAACGTCCGGCTGCTTGTCCGGCAGCAAAGTCCTCACAAAACTGGCCGATCACCTGTTCTCGATGCTGTCTAAGCGCTGCGGGGGAAGCATGGTAGCCCCAAACCCAATCATCTGGCGTGCGTTCTACCTGGGCAATAATGTTATCTACGACGGCATCAAAGCGATCGCGAATCTGCTTGGCAGTAAAGACATACAACGGATCAAGCGACTGGATGCGATAGCCCAACCGGGTGCCTTCCGCATTGAAGCTGGCGGGACCATCGCCGACCCCTAGCAGCGATCGCTGGCGATCGGCGGAAGTGAGATTAAACATCTGGATATACTCATCCAGCGATCGGCCAAACGGCACGACCTGGTCAAGTTGCATCGCCATCAGCTTAAAAGGGGAGTTTTTGGAATAAATTTGCCACGGGGAAGGTAAAGCCGGGAATCACCTCTTCCCCGTCAAGAAAATCGGTCGCTTTGAGTAAGCGATCGGGTTCTTGCGCCGAGCGATAGACCAGCACGTAGTGTAACCGGGGATGAATCACCCACACCAACCGCGCTGCATTGGCGAAATACTCCAGAATTTTGGTGTCAATCTCGTCAATCGTATTGGTTGGGGAGAGAATTTCGATCGCCAGATCCGGGGCACCGTCCAGCAGCCCGTCTGGGAGTTCAGTCAGACCTTGCAACCGCGCTTTGGCAAAAAAGGAAACATCGGGAGACCGCTTATTCCCGTTCTTCATCTTGAACGCCGTGCTGGAATCAAAGAGTGCGCCTAATTTTTGGGCCGCGACTACCGCATATAACGCCGAACTGAGGATGACCGCCAGATGACCCTGCTTCGCCCCTGAGTTGCCCATATCGACTAAGGCTCCATCCACCCATTCATACCGATGTTCATCCGCTGCCAAGCTCATGAATTCTGCGTCAGTTAGAGGCGCGGGTACTGCTGTCTCGGTGACAGCTGGGAATGAAGACATAAACGAAGCCCTCTCAGAAAGAACAGGATGGCAGGGTGTTGCCAAATTGTAGCCAGGAATGAACCCGGAAACCTAGCCAGCCATGAACTATAGCTTTGGTCAGAACACTTAGGCCAAGTCGGATCGGCAAGAGCCAATGCTGGGTAGGTGTTCTGACTCGCCTCTGCCACGTTACACATGGCGACGGCTATAGAAACCACCCACAAGCTTAAATTTCCACCAAGGGGACACGGACTAAATCTTCAAATAAGACTTGCCGTTCCTGATCCAGTTGGCGGATGCGTTGGTCTTCGGCGTAAATTTTCTTTTGATACAACTGCCCGAGATCCGGGGCGGCAGACCAATCCAGGCTATGGAGTAAGTCCAACAGATGGCGGCGACGCTTTTCGCACATGATTTTTTCCATCGAGGCGACGGCGGTGCGGATCACCAGCATGGCGCGGCGGGTGTCCACTTCGCGGGTTTCATCCAATTGAAACAGGGCATACATCCGGGACAAATCGCTGGCGGCATCGGCATCGGCTTCTTCCAGCAAGGTTAGCAGGTCAATCGAAGCGTCACTAAAATCAATCCCCTGTTCCTTCAAATTGAGGATTTGCCGCCACAAATGGCGATGGTGCGACAGGCTGAATTCCAGATCTCGTTCCTCCAGCGCCGCTTCAATCATCTGGCGGTACGAAGGCTTATGAATATAGAGCCGGAGCAATTGTTCTTCCGCTTCCGCCAACAGGTTGCGATCGCTGCGGGTTTGCCATTTTTGCGATCGCCCATGCCAGCGTTCCCCCCGTACCTGTTGCCGCAGATCTTCCTCCAGTTGCAACATTAGGCGCGAATCCCCCTGACTCAGCCGTTCGGCACAGCGATGGATGTAGTGGGTACGCAGGGTGGCATTCGGCAAGTTACCCAGGAGTTTGACGACCGCCTGCACCCCGGTCTGAAACTGATCCGCCTGCCGCAAATCTTTCCCCGCGATCGCCCGTTCAATCTGCCAATCCAGCCACAGGGGAGCCTGATCGAGTAACTCGAAATAGGCTGCGACCGGATGCTGTTGCAAAAACTCGTCCGGATCTTTGCCCGCTGGAATATTCAAAATCCGCAGTTGAATGTCGCCCCGGTAAGCCAGGGTTTCTACCTCTCCCACCGCCCGTTCCGCCGCCTGATTCCCCGCCTTATCCGCATCAAAATTAAGGACAATCCGATTCGATTCGGTATATCGCAACAGTTGCCGCACCTGTCCCGAACTGAGTGCTGTCCCCATTGAGGCCACGGCATTCGTTACCCCGGCATTATGCAGGGCAATCACATCAAAGTAGCCTTCGACGACCACTGCCTGGTCTTGCTTCGCAATCGCCGCTCTGGCCTTATCCAACCCAAACAGCAACTTGCCCTTATCAAACAACTCCGTTTCCGGCGAGTTGAGATACTTCGGTTGCTCATCCGTCAACGTCCGCCCGCCAAACCCCACCACGCGCCCCTGCAAATCGTGAATCGGAATCATCAGGCGATCGCGGAAGCGATCGTAAAAGCCCGAATTATTTTTGCGCGGCACTAATAACCCCGTCTGTTCCACCAGCTCTACCGGGTAATGCTTCTGCTCCACCAGATAGCCGTACAGCGTTTCCCAGCCCGCTGGCGCATAGCCCAACTGAAACTGCTGCATCGTCGCCCGATTCAGTTGCCGCTGCGTCTCCAGATAGGTCAGCGCTGCCTGTCCCTGCGGTTGATATAGGGCATGCTCAAAAAACTTGGCCGTCACTGCCAAAATTTCATACAACTGTTCCCGCAACGACACCTGCCGCTGAAATTCCTGCCGCTCCTCCGGCTTCAAGGTTTGCACCGACACCTGATAGCGCCGCGCCAGATCCAGCACCACCTCGCTAAAGGGCTGCTTGCCCAATTCCATCAGAAACTTAATCGCGTTCCCCCCCGCCCCACAGCTAAAGCAGTAATAAAACTGCTTCCCGGGACTCACCGTAAAGCTCGGCGACTTGTCATCATGAAACGGACACAGCCCGACAAAATCCTTCCCCTGTTTCCGCAACACCACATGTTCCGACACCACATCCACGATGTCAGCCCGTTGGCGGACTTGTTCAATGGTTTCGGGGTGGAGGCGGGGGAGGTCGAGCATGGGGGCGGGGGAGGGAGGGGCAGGAAGGGAGAGGGAGTTAGACGATTAGGAGTCAGAAGTCAGGAGTCAGAAGTCAGGAGTTAGGAGGGAAGCGAGAAGGAAGGGCGGGGGAAGCCAGGGGGAAGTGACGGCGATCGCGATCGCAAGTTTGACTCTGGCTGGGGTTTTCTACCGGTTGCCTTTGCGCTGAGTAGTTTACTGCTTCCCCAGGCAAAACCCTGGCTGGTGCTGTCTGCCGTCTTTTGACTGAGCGCTTATGCCGAAGTCTGCCCTCTGCTGGTTGCCTGCGCTCCCGTGGGTGGGCGCGGGTAATTGGATATTGATTGTAGCGGAGCATGCACAGGAGCGGGAAAAGATCACAAAACGTGAGAGTCTCCTCTCCCCCATCCGACCCAGGAGACGTGCCAACGGCACGTCTCTACAAAATGTCTTGGATTTTCTCCCCTTCTGACTCCTGACTTCTGTCTCCTTCCTTCCCCTCCCTCTCCCGCCCTTCTCCTCCTACACCACCCGCCCCTGCCGAATACACTCCGCATACCAGTGGAAGCTGGCTTTGGGGGTGCGTTCTTGGGTGCGGAAGTCGTTGTAGAGGATGCCGAAGCGGCGATCGTAGCCCCACGCCCACTCGAAGTTGTCCATCAGGCTCCAGAGGAAGTAGCCTTTGAGGGGATAGCCTTCAGCGATCGCGCGATGGGCGGATTTGAGGTGTTGCTGG
Organism: Cyanobacteriota bacterium; assembly: GCA_027482985.1. Taxonomy (GTDB): domain Bacteria; phylum Cyanobacteriota; class Cyanobacteriia; order Leptolyngbyales; family Leptolyngbyaceae; genus JSC-12. The sequence continues at coordinate 9,454 of JAIXVO010000515.1, read as the reverse complement.
AGGTAGAGGATGCGATCGCTATCCCAAATTTCGCCAGCAGCGGTTTTCTCGTCCTGGGCGGCACAGCCATTTTCGGTGATCAGGAGGGGCAGGTCGGGGCGGTGGAGGGTGTCGCTGATGTGGCGGATGCTCCAGTAGATGCAGTCGGGTACCAGCCACAGCCAGGGCATGTGCAGGCGGGGATGACCCTGGGCATAACCGACGATCGCGAAGCCTTGAGGATTATCGGCAGCGCGGACGTAAGTACCCGTGTAAATATTCAGTCCCAGGGCATCGAGCGGTTGATGGATGATCTCCAGGTCGCCGGAGCGGATGTCGGGGGCATCTCGGCCCAGTTGTCGGAGTTGAGCCTCACTATATTGACCAGTGAGCGCGGGAAAAATCACGCCGCCGTTGACCCAGTTGGTGTGGAAGGCGGCTTGGGCGGCGGCAATGTCGGCGGGGGATTCGGTCAGGGGGACGGTGACACCGGGATTATCGACCAGCGCGACAGAGCAGGGTTGGGGGGAGGCAGCGCGGATGGCCTGACAACCTAACCCGTGGGCTAGCAGGGCATGATGGGAGGTTTGCCAGACGGCTTTGCGGCTCCAGACGCGGGTCCCCGGTGCATGGGGTGGTGTTTTGCCGACCTCATAGCCCATGTGGGTAAAGCAGACGATTTCGTTGAGGGTCATCCAGTGAGTGACGCGATCGCCCAACCGGTGCACGACGGCGGTACAGTAATCGGCAAAATCTGAAGCCATTTCGCGACTGCGCCAGGAGCCATACTTCGTCTCTAGCGCCTGGGGGCTGTCCCAGTGAAAGAGGGTGACGTGGGGGGTGATGCCGTTGGCGAGTAAACAATCGACCAGATCTCGATAAAAATCCATTCCAGTTTCATTCACCTGCCCCCGCCCTGCTGGGATCACGCGGGGCCAAGCAATGCTGAAGCGGTAATGTTTCACGCCTAGTTTCACTAACCAGGCGATGTCGCTTTGGTAACGGTGGTAGTGGTCATCCGCGATCGCCCCGGTATCGCCGTTCAACACGCGTCCAGGCAACTGGCTGAAGGTATCCCACACGCTGGGTTGGCGACCGCCGACCTGCGCCGCCCCTTCAATTTGATAGGCGGAAGTAGCCGTGCCCCAGCAAAAATCGGGAGGAAACTGGTAACTGCGATCGCTAACCATGCCGGGTGCCGCTCCTGGGTTAGCGCACCGAGAAGGCTTCATTGAAGCGGCGGGTGACGGGTTCGATGAGGAAGGTCAGAATGGATTTTTGGCGGGTCACGATTTCCCCCGTCGCCGCCATCCCTGGGGTGAGATCCACGGGTTTACCTTTGACATTGACGGTGGTTTGATTGAGCCGAATCCGGGTGGGAAAGACGGGTCCCTGAGATTGCCCATTGGCATCTTTCTCGACGATCGCGTTGGGGCTGACCTTAATCACTTCGCCTTCCACAATGCCAAACTCCTGGAAGGGGAAGGTCGCGATCTTCACTTTCGCTCGCTGCCCCGGTTGGACAAACCCGATGTCGCGGTTCAAGACCTTCACTTCCAGCACCACGTCTTCACCCTTGGGCAAAATTGAGAGTAATTCTTCGCCCTCCTGCACTGGCCCTTTCGTGGCTTTGATGGAGTACACGGTGCCGTCAAAGGGCGCTTCCACCTTCGACTTTTCCCGTTCGCGGCGGGATTGTTCTAATTGCCCCCGCGCCGAGGCCAATTCTTCCCGACGTTTCGTCAATTCGGTCAAAATTTCGCTTTGCCGTTGCGACTTGAGTCCATCCGCCTTACTACTGGCGGACTGATAAGCCTGTTCCGATTGGCGAATTCGGTCTTGCTGGGCATCGATTTCTTTTTGCAAGGAAACCACTTTATCCTGGGCGTTGGTGACATTATCCTTGGCGCGAATGTATTCCAGGCGGGGGACGGCACTATCGGTTAGCAAGGTGCGTAATCCGGCTTCCTGTTCTTTGGCATTCTTTAAGTTCTCCTGAGCATTGATCAGGTTTTCCCGCAGTCGCGACAGGCGGGATTGCGCTTCGCCGATCGCAGCGGCTTGTTGATTTGCTTCGGCTGTAGCGGATGCTTGCTGTTCATCGAAGGCACGGAGCCGAGCCGCTAGAAATTCATCCTGCAAGGTGGTGCCAGCATCGCTCCCGCCCGTGCGTTCGGCTTCTAACCGCGCCAGGTCTTCGTCAATCAGGCGGGAAGATTTTTCCAAGCGGGCAATTTCAGCATCAATCACTTTGGTGCGTTGGGGTTCCACTTCCACCAGCGGATCGCCCTTGCGGACGACGGTGCCTTCTTTGACAAACACCTGTTGGATATTGCCACTGCCCAGCGATCGCACCGGACGCACCTGGGTGGAGGGAATCAGCTCACCCTGCGCCACCGCGACTTCATCCACTTTGCTGAAATGCGCCCAAGCGATCGTCCCAAAGGCTAATAAAGCAATACTGCCCGCCAGCAGCCGTGTGTAGAGGGGGGGTAACTCCTGGACTGCTTTGCCCAACTCGTAGGAGAGTGAATCGTCGGGGCTGGCTAACCGTTGGCGAGTTTGCCGAGCTTGAGCGGGAGAAGCCCCATCGGGCGTGGGAGAAATTGAGACTTTCATTGCGATCGCAACAGCTAAAGATTCACTCCAACCAGGGTAGCCAATAATTTTCGGGCTGTGCGGGTTCCGTCTGAAAATGCAGGCTACCAGCGAGGGATTTTAATCTTTCTTTGCATAACCTCTCCCAGTTGATAGACGATCTGCCCCCGCGATCGCATTACGATCACAATTACCGATTTGCTCAATTCACAGGTAACTGGTCATCGTGTTGCAACTCCTGAAACCCTTGATTGCTGGAATTCAAGCTTTCATCGTGCCGATTTGTTTTGTTTCGGCCTGGTTGATTGTGGTGCTCACGGCTTGGAGTCTCTGGTCAACCATTCGGGAGACTGCCGCCCGTACCCGCCAGATGCATCAAATTCCCTGTGCCAATTGTCAATATTTCACTCGCAGTTATCACCTCAAATGTACGGTGCATCCTGGGATTGCCCTGACGGAAGGGGCGATTGATTGCCGGGATTACGAATCCAAGGATTTTGTGGGGGTGGGGTTGAGTCAGCGGCAGTAGTCAAGTGTCGGTGGCAGCGGTTTACCCAGGGTGGGGACAGGCCTAGAATGAGGGCTGACCTTTTCCCCAGATGACCCATGCTGATTCGGAAGTTAAGCGACTGTGAAGAATTTGTGGCAGGCGATGGCACCCTGCTCCGAGAGTTATTGCATCCTGATAAGCAGCCCTTAGAGTTGCGCTATAGTTTGGCGCAGGCGATCGTGCCCGTGGGTCAAACCTCGCTGCCCCATGCCCTCACCACTTCTGAGGTGTATTACATTTTGAGTGGTAGCGGGGTGATGTCCATTAACGACGAAACTCGGCTAGTGGAGCCGAGTGATGCCATTTATATTCCGCCCCAGGCCAAGCAGTTCCTGCAAAATACAGGGAATGTCCCCATTGTTTTCATTTGCATTGTGGACCCTGCTTGGCAGCAGGCCGACGAAATCATTTACCCCGCCAGCAGCAGTTAGAACGCTCAGGAATGTTTTTTCCCTCTGCCTGCTGCCCGCTGCCTGTTGCCTTTCCCGACCCTAGTCGGGATTCGATTCTGGGAAGCGGTTGTTGGGAATCTGCTCGGCTTCGGGGCAATCCTCCGAAACCATGGGTTCGACGTTGCCTTTGGGGACGGAGGCCAGCTTTTGCGTCACTGCGCCAATACTTTCCAACCGCACCATTTCTTCCCAGGAACAGGTTTCGTCTTCTTCTTCAGTTTCATACCGGAGGGTGACCAGATCGCCCTCAATGTCGAGAATCCGAGCTCGTTCAATCCAGCGTTGTTGATCCCGCAAGAAGATCCAAACTTCACGACCATCAGAACACAATTGATATATCTTGCGGTGTAACATGATTGCTTCTCCTGAGCACTCAATTTGCTAGAAACCATTCCAAGGGCGAACCACAAAACTTGACCCCCAATAACCATCGCTAGGGCGATCGCGGGGCTTAGGCACTATTGATCAACCCATCCTGCGGTACCCGTAGCAGGCTGCAGCCGATCGCAGAGGCGGCAGTAAAGACGGAAAGCATAAGCCAGCGAGGGGAGGAGCTTGGCCACCAGGGTGAAGCGCAGTGAAATGCTTTCTGGGGGAAAGTGAAAAACTTGCCTGAGGAGTGTTGTCGTGTTGCAAGAGACGAACCATCCAAGTGTGTAGGATTCAATGGTGTACCTGTATCAATCCAGTCGGTCAAAGAATCTTCATCCAGTCTAGTTGAACCAATCCGCTTAAGTATCGAATTGTACCAACTATTCTAGCCGTTGTTAAGTGAACTGCGGTTAGGGACAATACCATAGAGAGACGGTACATAAAAATCAACATCATGACTCTGCTGCATTTGAGCACCTGGATGGAAGTGGAAACCTATTTGACGCGATCGCCAGGCATCATCCTCCCGATTGGCTCCACGGAACAGCATGGCCCCACGGGCTTAATTGGGACGGATGCGATTTGTGCCGAGGCGATCGCGCGGGGAGTGGGGGAATCGACCCAGGCGATCGTGGCTCCCACGATCAATGTCGGGATGGCGCTGCACCACACGGCGTTCCCCGGCAGCATCAGCCTGCGTCCCAGTACATTGATCTTAGTCATTCAGGACACGGTTCGCTGTCTAGCGCAAGCAGGATTTACTAAATTTTTCTTTATTAATGGTCATGGCGGGAATGTGGCGACGCTCAAGGCCGCGTTTGCCGAAACCTATGCGCTACTAGCGGACTTGCGCCTGCCTCACGCCGAGCAAGTTCGCTGTCAGGTGAACAATTGGTATATGTGCGGCTCGGTTTACAAACTGGCTCACCAACTCTATGGCAATGAGGAAGGGTCGCATGCCACGCCCAGCGAAGTGGCAGTGACGCAGTATGTCTACCCGCAGGCGATCAAGACGTATCCTCTCAGTCCGGAGGTGTCTCGCGATCACCGAATTTATGGGGCGGCGGATTTTCGGCGGCGCTACCCCGATGGGCGGATGGGGTCGAATCCGGCGCTGGCGACTCCTGATCACGGTCGACAACTCTATGATTTAGCGGTCAAAGATCTCAGTAGCAACTACCTGGAATTTCTCGCTGCTGAGTAGCGGCTTATGGAACCCTAATCCCAACCTGAGACAACTTTTACAACACAAGTCTGGGAGTAGCGCGAGGCTGTGATGCAATCCAAGATTCTGGGCTTGGGTGGCAGCCCCCCAACCCCCCCCGAATCGGGGGACGGTTGCGCAATGTTCATGATGTCGTGCTGACTACTATCTTCTGACTACATTCGGCTGAATGCTCACGTCGAAGCCTGCCTTCTGCCTTCTGACTCCTACCCCAACTGCTGCCGAATCAGGTGAGCGAGTTGACTGGCGCTATCGGGCACAGCGAGTTGAGCTGTAGCTTGTTGCATGGCAGCGAGGGCTTCAGGTTGCTCGATCAGGAGGTGGCACACCGTCGATCGCAATTGGTCAGCAGTCAAGTTTGCTTGAGGGAGGAGTTGGGCAGCACCCGCTTGGGCAAACACTTGGGCGTTGTAAGTTTGATGGTCGTCGGCAGCGAAGGGGTAGGGGATGAGGAGGGAGGGGGTATGGGAGATCGCGAGTTCGGTCAAAGTCCCGGCTCCTGATCTGCCGATCACCAAATTGGCACGATGGAATAGTCCCGCCATATTGTCGTAGAACGGCAGCGAAAAATAATGGGGATGTTGCAAACTTTGGGCATCCGGGTCATTTGTGCCTGTTTGATGGACGACCCAAATGCCAGCATCCAACCAGGCAGGCGCACACTCTCGCACCAAACAGTTGACGGCAACGGCTCCCTGACTGCCCCCGACGATCGCCAGCAACGGCACTGCGGCGGGAATCGGCAAATCTGTCAGCGGTGGCGGTGGGGATTGGAGAAATTGAGTCCGGACGGGGGTGCCAACCCACAGGGTTTGGCGGGCGCGGGGTAAGCGGGGGGCGGCTTCTTGAAACCCGATCGCCACCCCATCACACCAGGGACTCAGCCAGCGCGTGACTTTCCCCGGTAAGGCATTCGATTCATGGAGCCAAACGGGCAACCCCAGCGATCGCGCGGCAATCACCGCTGGCGCTGCAATGTAACCGCCAGTCGTAAACACCCCATCGAACTTCCCGGTTTGCAGTAGCGATCGCACCTGCACGAGCGACTTAACCAACTTCGCCAGCACTCGCACAACCGCTAACCCCTTGGTCTGAAAGCCTTCCACATCCACGACATGCAAAGGATAAGCGGCGGGCACCAGTTGTTGTTCCAGGCGATCGGGCACACCCAACCACTCAATGTCGTACTCGGTCAGTTGTTGGGCCACTGCCAGCGCTGGAAACACATGACCACCGGTACCACTGGCGGCAATTAATAAGCGTTTGGAAGGGTTCACGGGGAAAAACCGGAAGCGCGATTTTGCCTTTCGATTGTCCTACAGAATGGGATTCGTTAACTTAAGATAATAATCTGGACGGGTGGAGGGTGAGCCTCGCTACCCTGGATCGTCAACTGTGTTGCTTACTGGTGTGAGATTTATGTCAAAGTTTTTTTGCGATCGCGCCCTTCGTTCTGCGCCCCTGTCTCAGCCTCGCCGAACCCGTTGGCAGTGGGGGGCGATCGCCAGTCTAGCCGTCTGGAGTGGGAGTCTGGGACTCGCCACCCCGCTGGCAGCTCAAAGCCCTGCCGCTGCCCCGGCTGACCTCAAATCGTTGTTAACGGGGTTGGATGCAGCAGCGAATAAGCAAAATGTGCAGTCTGTGGCGGAATTTTTCAGTCCCAATTTTACGCACTCGGATGGGCTGAATCGCCAGACGCTCCAAGAATCCCTGACAACCTTGTGGAAACGCTACCCGAATTTGACTTACCGGACGGAGTTGAAATCCTGGAAGCAGGATGGTTCCGCGATCGTGGCCGATACCGTGACTTACATTACCGGGGTGAAGAAAGACGGCGATCGCGAATTTAAGCTGACTTCTGAGTTAGCAGCGCGGCAACGGGTGGAAAATCAAAAAATTGTGAATCAGGAAGTGCTGCAAGAACGTAGTCAGATGACCAGTGGCACGAATCCCCCGACGCTCAAAATTAGCTTGCCAGAACAGGTACGGAGTGGGCAGGAATTTACCTTTGATGCGATCGTGCAGGAACCGCTGGGGGATGATTTGCTGATGGGGGCAGCGCTGGAAGAACCGATCAAACCCGAAGGCTTCTTGAATGTCACAACCGTCAATTTAGAACCCCTCAATTCCGGCGGCATCTTTAAAGTGGGACGGGCACCAGCGAATCCCGTACCCCACTGGTTATCGGCGGTCATCGTGCGGCATGATGGCATCACGATGGTGACGCAACGCCTGCGGGTGCAGGGTCGCTAACGCCTGAGAAACCACAAACGACAGATGAGCGAAGGCAAGTATGGTGACTCGATCGCGGCTGGGAATAGGTGCAAAGTGGGCACGATCGCTACTGTTATTTGGCCTGTGTCTGCTGCTCTCTGTGAGTTGTAGCCGCACCAGTCCGAATCAGCCCATGGCGACGGATGGGCGGATTGTAGTGGGCACAACGGCGGTCATCAGCACCCTCGATCCCGCCGATGCCAACACGATCTTTGCCAACAACCTGCTGTATAACCTGGGCGATCGCTTGTATACCTACCAGGCGGGCGGCACTCAGCTGGAACCCCAACTAGCAACCGCATTGCCGACGATTAGCCCGGATGGTCTGACCTATACGATTCCCGTGCGGCAAGGGGTCGTGTTTCATGACGGCACCCCTTTTAATGCCGAGGCGATGGCGTTCTCCCTGAATCGATTTATCCAGAATGGGGGCACGCCGTCTTACCTGATGGCGGATGTGGATCAGATCAAAGCGACGGGTGAGTACGAACTGACGATTCGGTTAAAACAGCCTTTTGCCGCCTTCCCGTCGTTGCTGGCCTTCTCCGGGTTGTGTGCCGTTTCGCCCAAAGCCTACGAAATTAAGGAAGGTGCCTTTAAAGCCAACGAATTTATCGGGACGGGACCTTACAAGTTGGATAGCTCCGGCTCGGATCAGTTGCGGCTGGTCGCCTTTGAGCAATACTGGGGACCGAAACCCGCCAATTCAGGCATTGATGTCCAATTTTTCTCCAGTCCAGCCAACCTCTACAATGCCTTCCGGACAGGGGCAGTCGATCTAGCTTATCAGAATTTGGCGATCGACCAGATTCGGAATTTGCAGACGGGAGCGGCTCAAAACGGCTGGCAAGTCATCGAAAGTAGCGGAAGTGGCATCGATTATTTGACCCTGAACCTGAACTCGCCCCCCCTGGACAAGTTAGAAGTACGACAAGCGATCGCCGCTGTGATGGATCGCCCCCTCTTGCAAGATCGGGTGTTCATGGGACAAATTGAGCCACTCTATAGCCTCATTCCCACCACCCTGCCTGCCCAATCCCCCGTCTTTCAAACCGCTTTTGGGGATGCCAACACTGCCAAAGCTAAAGCCCTACTGACGCAACTCGGCTACTCCCCCACCAATCCCCTCAAGCTGGAATTTTGGTATCGGTCCAACCTCGTGAATGACCAACTGGCGGCAATTACTGTGAAAGCGATCGCCCAACGCGAACTGGGGGGGATGTTGCAATTTCAGTTAAACGGGATTGAATCCACCACCGCCTACCGCAACCTGGACAAAGGCGCTTACCCCATCTTTCTGCTCGACTGGGCACCCGATTTCCTCGACCCCGACAACTATATCCAGCCCTTCATGGAATGTACCAAAGGGTCGCCAGAAACGGGCTGTCAGGATGGTTCCAGCTTTTTGCAGGGATCGTTTTACTACAGCGATCGCGCCAACCAACTAATCACCCGCAGTCGCCAGGAACAACAACCCACCCAGCGCAAAGCCTACTTCGACCAACTGCAAACTGTCCTGGTTGAAGATGTCCCCTTCATTCCCCTCTGGCAAAGCAAAGACTTTCTTTTCGTTCAAAAAAATATCCAGGGTGCCCTGCTCCAAGTCACCCAAAAAGTCCCCTTTTGGACTTTGCAAAAATAACCAGCTCCCTGCATTCAAGACTAGGCATTGATATACTTCACGCACCAAAACCGCCCTCACCCTCGGCCCCTCTCCCAAAATGGGCGAGGGGAGAAAGAGTTGATCAGTTCCCCTGCTCCCGTTCTAGGAGCAGGGGTGAGGGGATGAGGGTAGCTATCTTGGTGTGTTAAGGATGTTATAGCTTTGGTCAGAACACTTAGGACAAGTCGGGTCGGCAAGAGCCAATGCTGGGTAGGTGTTCTGACTCGCCTCTGCCACGTTACACATGGCGACGGCTATAATGCCCAGGACTAACTCTTGCAACCATCCAACTGGCCGCAAACTGACTGTGCCCTGATTGCCCCAAAAACCTCTGAAACACC
>JAIXVO010000197.1 GCA_027482985.1 Cyanobacteriota bacterium | reverse complement strand
CATGCCTATTTCCGATCTGCCCAGCCAATACGAACCCTTCAATATTGAGGCCAAGTGGCAACAGTACTGGGAGTCTCAAGCCGTTTTCAAAGCAGACCCGAATCATCCGGGGGAGCCGTATTGTGTCGTCATTCCACCGCCGAATGTGACGGGGAGTTTGCACATGGGGCACGCCTTTGAGCATTCGTTGATTGATGTGTTGGTGCGCTATCACCGGATGATGGGGCGGAATACGTTGTGGTTGCCGGGAACGGATCACGCCAGTATCGCGGTGAGTACGATTCTGGATAAAGAGTTGCAGGCGCAGAAAAAGACTCGGCAGGACGTGGGGCGAGAAGCCTACCTGGAACGGGCGTGGGAGTGGAAAGCCGAATCCGGCGGGACGATCGTCGGTCAATTGCGCCGGTTGGGACTCTCGGTGGATTGGTCGCGGGAACGCTTCACGATGGATGAGGGGCTGTCGGCGGCGGTGCTGGAAGCCTTCGTGCAGCTCTACAGCGAAGGGCTGATTTATCGTGGGCAATACATGGTGAACTGGTGTCCTGCCAGCCAATCAGCCGTGTCTGACCTGGAAGTAGACAATAAAGAAGTGAATGGCAACCTGTGGCATTTCCGCTATCCCTTGACGGATGGTTCTGGCTTTGTGGAAGTTGCCACCACCCGCCCCGAAACGATGCTGGGCGATACTGCCGTTGCCGTGAATCCGACTGACGATCGCTACCAGTCGCTCATCGGCAAAACCCTGATGCTGCCGATCCTGAACCGGGAGATTCCGATTATCGGGGATGAATATGTGGATGCCAGCTTTGGGACGGGGTGTGTGAAAGTGACCCCCGCCCATGACCCGAATGACTTTGAGATGGGCAAACGCCACGACCTGCCCTTCATCACCATCATGAATAAAGATGGCACGATGAACGAGCTGGCGGGTGAGTTTGCCGGCCTCGATCGCTTTGTGGCGCGGAAAAAAGTCGTCGCCAAGTTGGATGAACTGGGAGCCTTGGTGCGGGTAGAAGACTACAAGCACACGGTGCCTTACAGCGATCGCGGCAAAGTGCCTGTGGAACCGTTGCTGTCAACCCAGTGGTTCGTCAAGATTAAGCCAATGGCCACCCAGTCGCTCGATTTTCTAGACGCGAAAAATTCTCCCGTCTTCGTGCCCGATCGCTGGACGAAGGTCTACCGCGACTGGCTCGTGAGTTTGCGTGACTGGTGCATCTCGCGGCAATTGTGGTGGGGCCATCAAATTCCCGCCTGGTATGCGGTCAATTTGACGGACGGCCAAATTACGGACGACACGCCGTTTGTGGTGGCGAAGTCGGCAGCGGAGGCCAGGGAGCAGGCGATCGCGCAGTTTGGCGCAGACGTGGAACTCCAGCAAGATCCGGATGTGCTGGATACCTGGTTTTCGTCGGGCTTGTGGCCGTTCTCGACGTTAGGCTGGCCGGACGAGACGGTGGATTTGAAAACCTACTATCCCACGACTACCCTCGTCACAGGCTTCGACATCATCTTTTTCTGGGTGGCGCGGATGACGATGATGGCAGGGCATTTCACGGGCGAAATGCCGTTTGAAACGGTCTACATTCACGGGCTGGTGCGGGATGAGAACAATAAAAAGATGTCCAAATCCCTGAATAATGGGATCGATCCGCTGCTGCTGATCGCCAAATACGGCTGCGATGCCCTGCGCTATACCCTCGTCCGAGAAGTCGCCGGAGCGGGGCAGGACATTCGCCTGGAGTACAACCGCAAGACGGACGAATCCCCGTCGGTAGAAGCCTCCCGGAATTTCACAAATAAGTTGTGGAATGCGTCGCGGTTTGTGTTGCTGAATTTGGGGAGTCAGGAGGCTGAAGGGAGGAGTCAGGAAGTGCCAGCCGAGTTAGAGCTGAGCGATCGCTGGATTTTGTCGCGGTTTAATCAAGTGACGCAACAGACGCGGCAGTTAATTGACAACTATGGGTTGGGGGAAGCGGCCAAGGGGCTGTATACCTTCATCTGGAATGATTTTTGTGATTGGTATATTGAATTGGTGAAATCTCGCCTGCAAGGGGAAAATTCACCGTCGAAACAGGCGGCGCAACAAGTGCTGGCGGTTGTGTTGGAAGGCACTTTGAAACTGCTGCACCCCTTCATGCCCCACATCACGGAAGAAATCTGGCACACGCTGACCCAGACGGGTGACGATCAATGCCTGGCGTTGCAGGCTTATCCGGCAGTTGACCCCAGCCAGATTGACCCCGAATTGGAGCAACAGTTTGAATTGCTGATTGAGTCTATTCGCACGATTCGGAATCTGCGGGCGGAGGCGGAGATTAAGCCGGGGGCGAAGATTCAGGTGTATTTCCAGAGTGAGAGCGATCGTGAACGACAAATTCTGACCGCTGGGCAAGCTTACATTCAAGACCTGGCAAAAGTGGAACAGTTGACGGTGTATCCCCCTGCTGCGGCCAATCCGGATCTGGACTCTCAGAAAAAGATCGCTGGGGTGTTTGGCACTGTGCAGGTTTTGATTCCGCTTGCGGGCGTGGTGGATGTGGCCGTGCTTCGGAGTAAGCTGGAAAAAGATTTGCGCAAAGTGGAAGCGGAAATTCAATCCCTGTCCACGCGCTTGAGCAATCCAGGGTTTGTCAATAATGCCCCAGCAGATGTGATTCAGGGTGCCCAGTCAACTTTAGCAGAGGCCGAAACTCAGGCGCAGATCTTGCGCACTCGGTTGGCTGAACTTTAACGATAGAACCGTTAAGTCTCTGCAAAATCCCCCAACTCCGTCAAACTTCTGGCATGAGAAAAGGTATACTTTGCTGGTGTTTGGTCATGAATGATTAAGCTCTGACCGTCTTCCATGTGAAGGCTGTGAAGTTATCGTCGCTGGCTTGTCGCTTTCTCCCGAGAGTTCTATGTTTGTTTTTATACTGAAGTGGCAGAAAGACTAAAGCATGCTGCATCTGGCTCAAGTTGAAAAAATCCCCGCTGCTGGCGTGTTAGGGCTGCGAT
>JAIXVO010000437.1 GCA_027482985.1 Cyanobacteriota bacterium | reverse complement strand
TCAAATAAATAAAAACTAACCCCAGTGCGATGTCTAAAATGACTGGTAAGTTCATGCGTTCAACCCTGATTGAAGATGCCCTGATGCTGCTCGACTTGCCAGTCCTAGCGACTGAGCAGGATGGACAAGAAGCATCCGCCATCTTAATCAAGGGCACCGAAAAATCTGGTGGCTTGTTAAAGAAACTTAAAGTGAAACCGCGATCGCCCTGGGTGAGAGCGATCGCGGTTTCGATCAGGCTATTGAATGATGCAGCGAGTCATCACACCCCGACAGGCATGACTAATTCAACAAACCGAGGTGATAAGAGGCGTTTCTTTTGGGTCTCTAAGCCCATTTGCAAATCTGGCATTTCTTGCCAGCAATAGGTACAAAACCAATAAATCGAACCCTGTCGAATGTGGCGTAGCAAAGTTTCGGAGCAGCAAGGACATTTATGCATGATTTTTAAACCTAATTTCGTAGCAAGCTGTGGTGTCAGGGGAACAAATTTAAATGGTCGAATCTATTCCCACGATAGAGAATGCCCCAAGTCGTGACAATCAACCCAATGACAGAGGCGCTGTATTTACACGCAAGTAGCTTCGAAATTGATGTATAAAAAAACTATTAAAAATACTACAACTTCCATAGACAGCCTGATCCAGCGTGTAATTTTTGAGGCGCAAAAGAATTGCAACTATATTTAAAGTTTTATATTAATTAACGTTTTCGTAATCTTTCAAGACATCGCTTTACCTTTTCTCAGGCCCGCCAAGGTGGAAATGGCAGACGGTAGACTGTGGCATGAGCGCTCAATCGAACGCGGTCAGACGAGAAATAGATCGAACTAGAGGATAACCTGTCGCTCACAGAGCCGTGCCAGCGACAGGTTTCTACACCCCCCTTATGCCGTCTGCCCTCATCACAATTCCCTGATGAGACGCGCCAGCGGCGGGTCTCTACGAACCCGTTCTACCTTCTACCTTCTGCCGTCTGCTTTGCTTCGCTATTTGCCTTCTGCCAACAACGGTTTCAACGCTGCGGCTAGATAGTCATACTGTTCCAGGGTGTTATAAATTTGGGCTGAAACGCGGAGCAAACGGCCATTAGGCCGCCCCCAGGGAATGATTGGAACTTCAATCTGATACCGTTGCAGCAATTCGTTGTGGAGCGGTAGCCAATCGCCATCGGGGCGCGGGATTACGGCCAAGGCTCCCACAGCCTGATCGGGGCAGAGCGGCGGCACTTCTAAAGCGTGACAAAGGCGCTGACGAGCAGCGATCGCCAGTCGCTGATTGTGCTCCATTAAGGCTGACCAGCCCCCTGGTAGCAATGTCTCCAGGAACGCGATCGCGGTGGGGACAGCTAAATGGCTGCTGGGATCGGTGGTGCCCATCCAATCAAATTCCAGCCGAAAGCGACTGCGATCGCGGCGGGGAGAGTTAGCCCCATGACTGATGGTGAGCGGGCGAATGTCTGCTTGGCGATCGGGCTGCACATAGAGAAATGCCGATCCCTTTGGGCTACAGAGCCATTTATGACAGTTGCCCGTGTAATAAGTCGCGCCCAATTCACTCAAGTTCAGGGGCATCATCCCTGGCGCGTGGGCCCCATCAATTAGCGTCTCAATCCCGCGCTGGGACAACTCCCGCACGATGTCATGCAGCGGAAAAACTAAGCCTGTCTGACTGGTCACATGATCCAGCAAAACCAGTTGGGTTTGGTCAGACACTCGGCTCAACACCGCTTCAGTAATTTGGTCTACCGACTCCAGCGGAAAGGGAATCTCCGCGACCACAACCTTCACCTGATGGCGATCGGCCACGTAGTCCAAAGCATTTCGGCAGGCATTGTACTCATGGTTCGTTGTTAAGAGTTCGTTACCTGGAGTGAAGGACAGCGATCGCAAAATTGTGTTGATCCCAGTCGTAGCATTTGCTACAAACGCCAAATCTGCCGCCGGACACTTGACAAACTTCGCCAGCTCTGAGATGGCATGATCCAGCAGCGGCTCAATGTCCATGCCCAAAAATTGCAGCGGTTGTCGCTCCAGGCGATCGCGCCACTCCTGCTGCGCCGCCAGCACCACTTTCGGACAAGCGCCAAACGACCCATGATTCAGAAACGTGATCTCTGGGTCAAGCAGCCAATGTTCCAAATAACTGGACGCTTGAGGATGATTGCGAACAACTTGCCCTGTCATCCTGCATCCTTAGCTTTCACTTGTTAAAACTCCCCAGACTGGATTCGAACCAGTGACCAATCGATTAACAGTCGATCGCTCTACCGCTGAGCTACTGAGGAACGCATCGCGAAATCCATATTAGCGATAGAGGGATGCGTTTGGCAAGAGGGTTTTTGAAAAAAGATGGGCAGGAGATCAACTCACAATCCCTGACCACTGCACCTGCTTCTGTTTGGTGCGACGGTAGGAGAAGAAATTGGCGGCTTCTTGATAGGTACAGTGGGGCGCGATCGCGATTTGTTCGGGACTCAAGCCCAGTTGTTCTAATTGCAGGGCATTGACGCGTCGGACATCCAGCCGGGCGCGTCCGGGTTCGGGGTCAGGCAGGATGGGGGAGTCGGGAAGTGATTGCAAGACGGCGATCGCCTGGGGGCCATCCTGCGGATCGATCGCGGCGATGGTTGCGCCCACTTCTGCCGCCACGGTGGTGGAAACCTGATAGACGGCACCCGCGATCGCGGGTCCCATTGCCACCCGCAGATTTTGCATCTTGGTGCCCTGTTGTTCCATCCGGGCGATCGCTTGGGGCACAATTTTCAGCGCAGTGCCGCGCCATCCGGCATGGATCGCGGCCACCTGTCCCGTCTCCACATCTGCCAGCAACACGGGCGTACAATCGGCACTACAGACCCAAATGGCTTGCGTTGTCCCATCCGTAACGAGACCATCGGCTGGAGGATACTCATCTGGTGCCGGAGACTGGGTAGCGATCGCCTGAATCTCAGCCGGAGTCAGGACGACATTTCCATGCACCTGCTTGATGCGATAAGGCAACGCCGTAGGATGCAGGACGGGCGTGAGTGCGGCAGGGGAACGAGGCGCATAGTGGCGACTAAAAAAGCCATGCTGCCAGGGTGCCAGAATGCTACAGGTGAGATAGGGAAGATCATTCCAAATTTGCCAGTGCCAGGTGTGCATCGATGGGTGGGGTTAACTCTGCGAGTCCATGCTACCGTGGCGACAATCCAGGGGGGCAGGACATGAGTCAGGGGTTCGATCGCCAGCGATTCTTGGCGGCAGCAGCAATGGTGCAGGCGGCAAAAGACACTCGTAGAGACGCGCCGCTGGCATGTCTCCCTACGGAGGATACGGGCGGAGGCGTTCGCCCAGACACACCAAGGGCACATCTCTCTGAGCAGAAAGGGCGATCGCAAAATTGGGATGCCCGATTGTTTGTCTATGACACGGTGGCTTCCACAAATCAAACTGCCTGGGAATTGATGGCAGCGGGACAACTGGAACCAATCGCGATCGCCCTACACCAGACGGCAGGACGGGGGCAATGGGGCCGGCAATGGCAATCGGCAGCGGGCGGGTTGTATTTGTCGGTGGGGGTGCAGGTGGCCGTCCCCGTGACCCATGCGGCGGAATTAACGCTGTGT
>JAIXVO010000134.1 GCA_027482985.1 Cyanobacteriota bacterium | reverse complement strand
GAAGGTCGGTTGCGGCGCGGGCGTTAAAGTCGGTTGCGGCGCAGGGGCAACAGGGGGCGGTGCGGCAGTCGGAAGGCTGCGGGGTTGGATGTCAGCTTCTGGCGATCGCGTTGCGGGAACTGACGTGGGCGGACGGATCAGGTTGGGTGCCTGGAAGGGGCGAATCCAGCCGCGCAAGAAGTAGAAGAACGAGTTGAGATATTCCTGAATCGCCTGACTGCTCAGCCAAAAAGCTTCCGCCGTTGGCAACACATCCGTAATCAAAATTTCTCGTTCCACCAGGTCACGGCCTGAGGCGACAGCCGCGAGGCGATCGGCGCGGGGTAGGGTATAAAAATCTGTCGGTCGGGCAATAATCCGGCTGGCGTTAAAAACTTCCCGAAACGTCAGCGCCGCCCGATTCATATTGATCGCTGAAGTCACCAGCATGATCTGATTGCCAAAGTTAATTTGTTGATTTTGGAGCAACTCTCGGACTTTGATTGCACTGTTCCGCATATTGCCATTCTCGTGATCGAGCAGAATCGCACTTTCTGGCACATTGAAGGTCTGAGTCAACATCTGTTGAATGTAGGCCGCTTCGGTAATGGTTTCGCGAACCTCCCCATCTTTCTGACGGCGATCGCCCCGCCGATTCGCACTCACGATAATGAGCGGATTTGTCCCCCGCCGCGTCTCTTCTTGATACAACTGCGCCGCATACACGATCCGATTCCCATGTGTCGTCATTTGGATCGGCAACGTACTCAACACATCAAATTGATTCTGGGTAATCGCCCGCTCCACAGGTTGCCCCTCCACGGGCACCGGATTCACGCGGGGCCGCAATTGCGTGCGGGTCGTATTCTGCCCCAGCAAGACGATCACCTGCCGCCCCCCCGCATCCAGTTGCGTCACGGGCGTAATCAGCTCGATCGCCTCCATTTCCAATTCCTGCGCTAGAAAATAAGCCACCACTGGAATACTACCCAGCGCTAACAGGATCAACGCCCCCAAGATCAAGCGGCGCACCAGCCCCTTCGCCAGTTTGGGATTGGTGAACAGCAACAGGAGCAGAATGATCCCCAGACCCAGGGGTGTGAGCGGGAACGAGATCAACCGCCAGAGTACCGATAGGATGCTACTGGGGTCACTAATGCCACCCTGGAAAAAAGCCATCACGATCACGGCCAGCAGGAGCAGAAGCACCAACACGCCCAAGAATTTCTTGTCAAGCACTTTTGACAGGAAAAACCAGATGACCAACCCCACCACAATCCATAGCAGGATTTGGGTCAACAGCAAAAAGACATCAGTGAGCAGGAGAACCATAGGTGTTGACTAGCGACAACATCGCTAGAAACCAGGAATTGCAAGGGGAAAGGGTAGACAGCAGACAGCGGAAAATCAGGCGAACATTCGCACTATAGCTTCAGATTTTAGAACATCTGTATAATTTCCAGTCAATTTGACCAGCCGGATCGGACTTGATCAGAAGCAACTGTCTTCAGCATCGCCATTTTAGCCGCGCCCGATCGATGCGATCGCCCCCCTGGACGTTTAATATGTAACGAAGTCTATACACTGCGATCGTCCTGACAGACAGGTATCCTTCATGAGTTGGCTCTCCTTCCCTTCCGTTCCCGCCTTTTCCCCCTTGGCCTTGCCGCCCCTCCTCGCCACCTCCGCCGAAGCCGTCAATGCTTCGCTGATTCTGGCGGCGGTGCTGTTAAGTTTGGTCGTGGTCTATTTAGCCAGTAAAGTCGGGGGCGAATTGTGCGCCCGGATTGACCTCCCCCCCGTGTTGGGCGAACTGGTCGCCGGGGTGGTCGTCGGCGTGTCGGCGCTGCATTTGCTGGTATTTCCCGATGGCGTGGGCGGTGCGGCTGATTCGCTGATCATGACCCTGCTGAATGCCACCTCGACCGCCAATGCCGACTCTTTGACCACGATTTTTGATGCCGCCAGCGAAGTCATTTCCGTGATGGCGGAATTGGGCGTGGTGATCCTGCTGTTTGAAATCGGGCTGGAATCGGACTTAAAAGAATTACTCAAAGTCGGCCCGCAAGCCACGATCGTGGCGATCGTGGGGGTCGTTACGCCGTTCTCCCTGGGCACTGTGGGACTCGTCACCCTGTTTGGCGTGCCCCTGGTTCCCGCCATTTTTGCTGGAGCCGCGTTGACGGCCACCAGTATCGGCATTACGGCGAAAGTGCTGGCGGAAATTCAACAACTCACCTCCCGCGAAGGCCAAATCATCATCGGGGCGGCAGTGCTGGATGACGTGCTGGGCATCATTGTGCTGGCGGTGGTCGCGAGTTTGGCGCGGGAAGGCACCGTCGAAATTAGCAATGTGATCTATTTGATTGTCAGCGCCACGGTGTTTCTGATTGGCTCCATCTGGCTGGGACGCTTACTCAACCCGCTGTTTGTCGCCCTCGTCGATCGCCTCAAAACGCGCGGTCAACTCCTGATCTCAGCGCTGATCTTTGCCTTTACCCTGTCTTACATTGCCGATGTGATCCAACTGGAAGCGATTCTCGGCTCCTTCGCGGCGGGTTTAATCTTGGCGGAAACCGATAAACGCCGGGAACTGGAAGAACAGGTGATTCCGATCGCCGATATGTTAGTTCCCGTCTTTTTCATCTGCGTTGGGGCGCGGACAGATGTGAGTGTGCTGAATCCCTTTGTGCCGGAAAACCGGGAAGGGTTGATTACAGCAGCATTCCTGATCCTGGTGGCGATTCTTGGGAAAGTCGTGACGGGGTTAACCGTCTTTGGGCAACCGGGCATTAATCGGCTGGCGATCGGGGTGGGGATGATTCCCCGAGGTGAAGTCGGGCTGGTGTTTGCGGCGGTTGGGAGTGCCAGCGGCGTGTTACCTAAATCCTTGAATGCAGCGATTATCGTCATGGTGATTCTCACCACATTCCTGGCTCCACCCCTGCTGCGGGTTGTCTTCAATCGAGGTAAAGAGGCAGAACTGGCGATCGCCCCCGAAGAGGTGAAATCGGAAACGCCTTAAAACTTTGATCGAAGTTTACCCAACTCTCCACACTCAGGGGGGGTGTAGGTTATGGTGGTAAGCATTCTTGATCGTGAGCCGTTGCGATGAAAAGGTTTTTGCTGCTGGTCTTGTTTCTCGTGGGGTTGGGTTGGGCGTTAACGAACTACCAGGGCTTAGCGGCTCAGGGCACCTATGATTCCCTGATTCTCGACTTTCGGGAAGATGTGGGCGCGGCTCAAATTGAGAGCCAAATCGAAGCGATCGCCCAAAAGTTCACTGTCTCCCCCCGCTATAACAGTGAGTTTTCGCTGGATGACCACATTTTCGTCGTCAAAGGCGATGCCGCCCTGCTCAACCAGTTGCGCCACTCGCCCCTCAAGGAATTGACGGAATACATTGAACCCAACTACATCTATCGTCAGTACGCCATTCCCAACGATCCGGAGTACGGCAAGCAGTGGAACCTCCGCAGCATCAATGTCGAACAAGCCTGGGATGAAACCAAGGGCAAAGATATTACCGTCGCCGTGATTGATACGGGCATCAGCGCCGTACCCGATCTGGAGAAGACGAACTTTGCAGCGGGCTACGATTTTGTCAACGATCAGGCCGATGCCAAAGACGACAACGGTCACGGCACCCACGTCGCTGGCACGATCGCCCAATCCACCAACAACAGTTTCGGCGTTGCCGGAATCGCCTATGAAGCCACGCTCATGCCCCTGAAAGTCTTGAGTTCCCAGGGCGGCGGTACGGTCGCGGACATTGCCGAGGCGATTCGGTTTGCGGCAGACAATGGCGCGGCTGTGATCAACATGAGTTTGGGTGGCGGTGGCGAAAGTAATTTGATGAAAGAGGCGATCGCCCATGCTCATGAGAAAGGCGTGGTCGTGGTTGCGGCAGCAGGCAACGCGGGCCGCAATGCGGCTGAGTATCCGGCCCGTTATCCCTATGTGATCGGTGTTGCAGCACTGGACGCGGCTGGCAACAAAGCGCCCTATTCCAACTACGGGGCTGGCATCGATATCGCCGCTCCCGGTGGGCTGATCAACGGTGATGACAAATCCGGTGGCATTCTGCAAAACACCCTCAACCCGGCCACTGGGGAATCGGTGTTTGAAGCCTATCAAGGCACCAGCATGGCCGCGCCCCACGTTGCCGGGGTCGCCGCCCTGGTAAAAGCGATGGGCGTTGAGAATCCCGATGACGTGGCAGCGGTGATTCAGCAGTCGGCTTTACCCGTCCCGGATGACAACCTGAACCACTACGGCGCGGGCAAGTTGAATGCCGCTGAAGCCGTGAAGCTGGCAGGCAAGGGCAAATTCTCCTTCAAAGACTTCTTCCGCTGGCTGCGGGACAACGGCTATCTCAATCCCCGCTTCTGGTTCGATGGCGGCATCATTGCCCTCTGGCCGAAAGTGTTTATGGTGTTGGGGTCTTACCTGCTGGCCTGGTTGCTCAAGCACTACTTCCCCTTTGCCTGGTCGTGGTCCATGTCTACGGGTTTAGTCATGGGCAGTTCCGGGTTGTTCTTCCTCCGCGGCTTGTACCTGTATGACGCACCCCAATGGCCTTTCCGCCTACTGGGTAGCTCCATTCCCGAAATGGGCACAGCCGTGCAGGCGAGTGGCTTGCTGAATCCGCTTTTTGCCAGTGTGCTGATTCCCCTGGCGTTACTGGCGCTGCTCCTGGGACATCGGCAACTCAAATGGTTCGCGATCGGCACCACAATTGGGGTCGGCATGTGTCTAGCTGTCAGTGCCGCCGTTGATCCGGCCTTGCTGTGGTTAGGCGATGGCACGATCGCCCGTACCTTTCTAGCCGTCAACGCCATCCTGTGTCTGGCGCTAGCACGCCTGGTCTTGAAACCGGAGGGACGCACCGCATGAGTATTCAAGTCGAAGGCAAAATTGAACGCCAGGGCTTCGGCTCTGGCACCTGGGCACTGGTCAGCCAGAGTGGGGAGACTTACGAACTCCACCAGGCACCCGCCGCTCTCCAACAGGCCGGCATTACGGTCAAAGTCAGTGGCAAGATTCGGGATGACATCATGACGATGGCGATGATTGGTCCCGTGTTGGAAGTGGAACGGTTCGAAGTGCAAGGTTAAAGACAGTCAGGGGGCGATCGCTGCATCCCACTCAGCGATCGCCCCCTAGCTCTCTCCTGGTGGGAGAGGGAACCAGAGTTTAAGTGACCTTTTCCTGCGGGATAAAGGTTGAGTTTTGTAGTGAGACTAAATTCAATTGCGATCGCGGCAGATTGGGTAGAGGTGAATGGCTATCATGCGCTTCAACTTAAGCTCACTGCCAGAGATAAACTCAATAAAGTCACCACCAGAGTATGGATGCGAAGCTCCAGCGTTGCCCTCTGGAGGGGGTTCGGGGGACGCAGCCGTCCCCTGAATTCGGGGGGTTT
>JAIXVO010000582.1 GCA_027482985.1 Cyanobacteriota bacterium | reverse complement strand
CTAGCAGAGTCGGTGTCCAGGGTTCTGGGTGCAAGTCAATGCCAGAGTAGGTGTAGGATTTACCAGCATCGCCATACCAGGCGGTCAGTCGTGGAACGGGAATGGCTTGCTGAAACAGATGTGCCGTTTCCTGCCGCCAGGGGATCTCATGCAGGAGTTGCGCCAACCAGCGATCGCTCTCCGTTGCCGCCCAAACTGACTCATAAAGCTGAATATCTGCATCCGGCAGGGCTAAAGTTCTGGGTGCAGGCGAGTGATCAGAGGGAGCAGTTATGCCCCAATCCCAGAGTGTCAATTGGTTTTCCATGCACCTCACCCATTGACCAAAATTATTCACCCGCCCATCGTCAGTTGTCCCCCACCGTAAATCGTTCTGGCTGATGAATTCCAGGGAACACTAACGGAGTCTCTCTCAATCATGACATGGAGCTTCCCATGCAAGCGCCCTCCGAAATCGCTGAACCGTGTGCCAGCGCTGCAACCCTCCAGCCCGCGATCGCGATGCTGCCCGCCTTGTTGGAAGCCCTACCGCAAGCGATCGCCATGGTGGATCGTCATCTCCAGTACTGCCTCACCAGCCACCAATGGCAAACCTACTTTCATTTAGGGCAGGCATCCTGCATTGGGCAACCCCTGCATGACACCATTTTACAGACCCACGCCCAACTCGCAGCGGCGATCGCCTGTTGCCAGACCACGGCCCAACCCTGCACCCTGGCAGGTGGGCATACCGTCTTTGGTCAGCAACCCTTCACCTGGCATCTCACACCCTGGTATGACGGCCCGACCGTGGCTGGCGTGCTGCTCTCCATCCAACCCCAGCCCCTGGAACGCCTCACTGACGTGCCCACCGCCCCCTTGCCCGACTGGTTAGACGAGTCACAGCAACGCCTAGAACGCATCATCCAACAAATGCCACTCGCGGTGATTGAGTGGACTCCCGATTTGCAGATTGTGGAGTGGAACCCAGCGGCGGAACAGCTTTTTGGCTATCAGCGAGCCGAGGCGATCGGGCAAACCATTGATTTAATGACCCCAGATGCCTGCAAACCTGATTTGGAAGAACTGACTACTGCCCTTCTCACTAACTCCGATCGCTGTCAGCAATTAACTCGTAACATTAGCCAAAATTTGACTAAAGACGGCAGAGTCATTACTTGTGAATGGCACAATACCCGCCTGGTGACTGCTGACGGTGAATTGATCGGCATGGCTTCGATGGCAGTTGATGTCAGCGATCGCCACCAGACCGCCGCTCAACTGCAAGAGCAGGAGCAATTCTTGCGCAGTATTTATGACGGGGTAGATTGTGCCGTTTTCGTGATTGATGTGACGGCAGATGGGAATTTTTTCTACAGAAGTTATAATCAGACAGCCGAACGCTGGACGGGAGCGACCACCGCAGAAGTGGCTGGGCAAACTCCCGAAGAGCGGTTTGGGCCGGAAGAAGGTGCCTGGATTCGGCAAATGTTTCAGCGTTGTGTTGATCTGGCTCAACCGTTAACCGAAGAAGAGCATCTGACTTTTGGGGAGCGGGAAGTGTGGTTGTTGGCAACCTTTAATCCTATTAGGGATGCGCAGGATCGCGTTTATCGGATTGTCGGAACTTCGTTTGATATCACGAGACTCAAACAAACTCAGGCGGCGCTGCAAGTGGCACTGCAAGAGACAGAATATCAGTCCTACTTGCTTCGTACCGTGTTAGATGCCAGTCCCGACTGGATTTATGCCAAAGATCAAGACTTTCGCTACATTTTAGTGAACACAAGTCTGGCAACCGCTTTAGGCACCACCGTCGCAAACATTTTGGGCAAAACCGATATTGAACTAGGGTTTTCTCCCCAACTGGTGTTTGGCAATCCTGAGCAGGGATTGCCAGGGTTTCGGGCAGAAGACCTGATGGTGTTGGCGGGGCAAGAAATGTGTAATCCGTGTGACCCCGTGACCACAGCAGATGGGGCATCCCGGATTCTGGATACCCGCAAAATTCCCCTGCGAGACGTAGAGAATCATGTGTTTGCGCTCTTAGGTATTGGCCGCGATTTGACCGATCGCCACCATGCTGAAGCTGCCATTCGCCAATCGGAATTAGAGGTGAAGGAAAAAGCCGCAGAACTGGAGCAAACCCTGCAAGAACTCCGGCACACGCAGGCGCAACTGGTACAAAACGAGAAAATGTCGAGTTTAGGTCAACTGGTGGCGGGAGTTGCTCATGAAATCAATAATCCCGTGAACTTCATTTACGGCAACCTGAGCTATGCCAACAGTTACATTCAGGAATTACTGGAATTGATCGAACTGTACCAGGCTCATTACCCGCAACCCGTAGCTGCGATCCAGGCCAAGACTGCCGCCATCGATGTGGAATTTTTGTTAGAGGATTTGCCCAAACTGTTGGCTTCGATGAAAGTGGGAGCCGATCGCATTCAACAAATCATTGCCTCGCTGCGCACCTTTTCTCGCATGGATGAAGCCGAAATGAAAGCGGTCAACATTCATGACGGCATCGACAGTACGCTGATGATTCTGCAAAGTCGGATCAAAGCCACCGATCATCGACCCGCGATCGCCGTGCAGCTGGAGTATGGCAACTTGCCCCCCGTCGAATGCTACGCCGGACAACTCAACCAGGTGTTTATGAATGTGTTGAGTAACGCGATCGATGCCTTGGAAGAGGTGGTGCAGGCAGAACGGCAGCCCACTACGACTGACTTTATCCCCAGCATCACCATCCGCACGCAGATTGTGGAATCAGGCTGGGTGCAGATCGCGATCGCGGATAATGGCTCTGGCATCCCAGAGACCATTCAAAGCCGCCTCTTTGATCCCTTCTTTACCACCAAACCCGTCGGCAAAGGCACCGGCATGGGACTCTCCATCAGCTATCAAATTGTCACCGAGAAGCATGGCGGGCGGTTCACCTGTCAATCGACGCTGGGCAGCGGCACCCAATTCATCATCCAAATTCCCCTGCAACAACCGACCCCAGCAGAAACCTGCCACTAGGCATTTACTCCCAGGTCGCAACAGGCTTCAAGATCTCAGGAATCGCTTGATCTGTTGCGAATTCTAACTGGGTTTCGCGCAAACCGAGATAATTCGATTCCGCAAACGAGAGCAACACCCGTTGTACCGCCACCCAAACCTCCGCATCATATTCCCAATCCTTCGAGCGATACGCCTGCACCGCGATCGCCTTCAACGCCCAAAAGTAACTATTCCGCACTACCGATCCAGTCTTCTTGTACTGCGGTACATCCTCTTGGTGCAGAAATAAAATGTCGTCCTCAATTCTGGCGCGCATAAGGGGTGTAGGTGTAGTAATTCTGAACTATTTTAGCGTAAGAAGGGAGGGGGAGGGAGAGGAAGGGAGGGAAAGGGAGGGGCATGGGATGCGGTTAGTTAGTCACAATCTCTCCCCCATAATTTGCGCCAATCTTGAAGGCGCGATCGCCCTGCCCCAAAACTGCTGTCTACGGGTGTGGCATTCGAACCATAACCTCGCTGATTACATTCAGGCTTGTTCCAGTCTCCCTCTCCCTTTCCCTT
>JAIXVO010000072.1 GCA_027482985.1 Cyanobacteriota bacterium | reverse complement strand
GAGCGGGATGAACCAACTGGTTTCCAACAAGAACGCTTGCATTCAATTAACCTTTTTCAGCAGTAGCAGGGATGAATAGACGAGATGCTGACCAGACAAATAGTGACGGACAAATAATAGTGAGCGATCGCTTTTCAAGTTGCAAGCGTAGGTCAAAAGGCTCCAGCCTTCAGTTATGCGGGAACCTTGCGCCGAGATGCCCATCCAGGTCTGATGAATAGATAAAAATAAGGGGATAACTGAGGGATTTTGTGATGCCTCAACGATAGGACGTTTTACTTAGAAAAACAATGATGGAGAAACTTAAAGTTATCTATATAAACTCATCTTATGATTAAGTGGATTTAGATTGAGCTTTATTGAGATAACTCTATGATTTTTGCGCCGCAATTGTGTATGGAGCGATGCACTTTACATTTTTTAGATTTTCTTTACTTTTCTTAAGACTGGCTTGGGATCGTGCTCACATCTGCTTAAAGTTAGGTTGCGATCGCGTCCACGCGTTACCCAAATCATAGAGAATTGCTGAGGGAACTGGCGATCGTGCGTCAGGATACCGTTTTGCCCACATTCATAAGCCCCGTTAATGGTCGAAATTTGTAACTATCATTGGACTTTATATTGATCAATGGTCAACCTGCCCCGTATGCTTATCCTTAAGCATAGTGAAAGTGTTGATCAGGCTTGAAAAGATGGGTTTCTCCGTCAGAATTTTTTAAGTCTCTTCAATAATATTAGTTTCACTTATCAGGAGCCTTAGAATGCCTATTGCAGTCGGAATGGTTGAGACGAGAGGATTCCCCGCAGTCGTGGAAGCGGCAGATGCGATGGTGAAGGCCGCTCGTGTCACTCTGGTGGGTTACGAGAAAATTGGGAGCGGTCGCGTCACCGTGATCGTTCGGGGGGATGTCTCCGAGGTGCAGGCATCGGTAGCGGCTGGGATTGAGTCCGCCAAGCGAGTGAATGGGGGCGAAGTAATTTCCACCCACATCATTGCGCGACCCCACGAAAACCTGGAGTATGTCTTACCGATTCGGTATACCGAGGCGGTAGATCAGTTCCGGATGT
This sequence comes from Cyanobacteriota bacterium, assembly GCA_027482985.1. GTDB lineage: Bacteria > Cyanobacteriota > Cyanobacteriia > Leptolyngbyales > Leptolyngbyaceae > JSC-12. The sequence goes on along the minus strand of JAIXVO010000072.1, from coordinate 9,328 downwards.
AAGGCAGGAGATGATACCTCTTTGTCGGCAGAGTGATCCACCGCTGAAGACGACCTCATTTCCTCATCCTTGAAGTTTGTTCAAACGTTGTATTTCAATTTGATTGGAAGGGAGTATTGATATGGCAATCGCAGTAGGAATGGTTGAAACGTTGGGCTTTCCCGCCGTGGTGGAAGCTGCCGACGCAATGGTGAAGGCCGCTCGCGTGACGCTGGTGGGCTACGAGAAGATTGGGAGCGGTCGCGTGACCGTGATCGTGCGGGGCGATGTCTCCGAAGTCCAAGCTTCCGTGGCGGCTGGCATTGAAAGCGTGAAGCGAGTGAATGGCGGTCAAGTGCTGTCTACCCACATCATCGCGCGGCCCCACGAAAACCTGGAATACGTTCTGCCCATCCGCTACACCGAGGCAGTGGAACCATTCCGCGAGAGCGTTAGCGGCATCCGTCCGCTGAACCGTCCGTAACGATGCGGCGATCGGCGTTGTTGACCAGCGCCGATCGCAATTTTTGTACGGTTTCTCATTCGGAAGTGTCTCATGCAAATTGCCAGAGTCCTTGGCACCGTCACAAGTACGCAGAAAGAGCCAAGTCTCAGGGGGATTAAATTTCTCGTCGTCCAGATGATTGACGATGATGGAACGCCACTCCCTGGTTACGAAGTTGCAGCAGACAGTGTCGGTGCTGGAGTGGGCGAGTGGGTGCTGGTCAGTCATGGCAGTGCCGCTCGTCAGGTTCCAGGGAGTGAGCAACGCCCGCTGGATGCCGCCGTGATCGCCATTATCGATACGGTCGGTGTCGAACATCAAATTCTTTATAGCAAGCGAGATCAGGATCGCTAGCGAGCAGACTTTGGAGATTTTTCTTCTATGGCAGTCCGTAGTGTTGCGGCTCCTCCAACTCCCTGGTCAAAAACTTTGACTGAGCCCAAAATTCATGAAACCGCTTACATTCATTCCTTTTCCAATGTGATTGGGGATGTCCGGATTGGGGCGAACGTGCTGATTGCACCTGGCACCTCAATTCGAGCGGATGAGGGAGGACCTTTTCATATTGGCAGTGGCTCTAACGTCCAGGATGGGGTGATCATCCATGGGTTAGAGCATAGTCGTGTGGTCGGCGATGATGGCAATTCCTACTCGGTTTGGGTGGGCAACAATACCGCGATCGCCCACATGGCCCTGCTCCACGGACCCGCCTATGTGGGGGATGATTGCTTTATTGGCTTTCGTTCCACCGTGTTTAATGCCCGTCTGGGCCAGGGCAGCATCATTATGATGCACGCGCTGGTGCAGGATGTGGAAATTCCACCCGGCAAGCTGGTGCCGTCGGGGGCGATCATCACCAGCCAGCAACAAGCCGATCGCTTGCCCGATGTGCAAGCCTCGGATCGACTGCTTGCTGCCCAGGTGGCAGGCATGGGGGAAGGGTTGCGATCGGCAGATTACAGCACTGCGGCTGTGGCTCCGGGGGCAACAGTCGCACCAGCGATGGATACAGCAGCAACGATGTCAGGTGAGGGCGACGCTCAGCGCCAATTCATGAAGGGAGGGAGTATGGATTCTAGTGTAGTGAGCCACGTACGGCAGTTATTGGCGCAGGGATACCGGATTGGGACAGAACACGCAGATGAACGGCGGTTCCAAACCAGTTCCTGGAAAAGCTGCGCCCCGATTCAGGCCAGTAATGAGTCGCAGGTGTTGACCGAATTAACCACCTGCTTAAAGGAACACGCTGGGGACTATGTGCGGTTGATTGGGATTGATACCCGTGCGAAGAAGCGCGTCCTGGAAACGATTATTCAACGCCCTGGCGACAAGCCGGGTGAGTCCGTTGCCAGTCCTGCCACTTATAGCTATAGCGCCCCGAAAGCGCCCAGCTTTAGCGGTGGTAATGGTCAGAGCGGACATGGGAACGCCGACCTGGTCGGGCAAATTCGGAATTTACTGGCACAAGGTGCCCGGATTGGCATGGAGCACGCTGATGCCCGCCACTTCCAAACCAGCTCCTGGTCCAGCTGTGCCCCCATTCAATCCACCCGTGAAGCCGATGTGTTGGCTGGGTTGGAAGCCTGTATGCGGGAGCATCCCGGTGAGTATGTGCGGTTGATTGGGATTGACCCCAAAGCCAAGCGGCGGTTGGCGGAAGTGATTATTCAACGACCCAACGGCAAAACTGCCCAATTTTCATCCAATGCGTCACCCAGTCCGGCTTACAGTGCGCCTGCTGCCAGCTACGGTGGAGCGGCACCCAGTGGCGGCACCGAATGGGCACCCCAGGTGAGTCAACTGATGGCTCAAGGCTACACCGTCGGGATTGAGTTTGCCGATGAGCGTCGGTTCCGCACCAGTTCCTGGACGAGTGCACCCGCCATTCAAGCGCGCCGGGATGGGGACGCGATCGCGTCCATTCAAGCTTTCGTTGGTGAACACGCCCATGACTACGTGCGGCTGGTGGGAGTGGATCCCAAAGGCAAGCGGCGTGTCGCGGAAGTGATCATTCATCGTCCCAACGGTAAGGGTCACGCGGCTCCGGCTGCTGCCCCCGCTTACGGTAACACCTCAGCCTCTTATAGTGCGCCTGCGGCTCATACCAATGGCAGTGGTCGGTTGAATGGCGATGTCGCCGGACAAGTGCGGCAACTGCTGGCCCAGGGCTACCGCATCAGCACCGAGTTTGCCGACGAACGGCGGTTTAAGACGAGTTCCTGGCAGAGTGGCAACACCATCCAGGCGAATCGGGATGCCGATGTCATGGCCGCCTTGAATGCCTTTGCAGGTGAACATACTGGCGATTACGTGCGGCTCGTAGGCACCGATCCGAAAGCCAAACGCCGGGTCGTTGAAACCATCATTCAGAAGCCGAGTAAGAAGTAGGGATGGGGTGATGGGTAATAGGTAATTGGTAATGGGTAATGGGTAATTGGTAATTGGTAATGGCTCTGAGCGACCAATTACCAATTACCCATTACCAACTTCTGTACCAAACAACTCAGTCATTACCCCCTCTTCTCCTTTGCCTTCTGCCTTCCTTTAGGGGGTTTCATGTCTTTTCGAGGTTTACAGTTACGCCCCATCAGTACGTCTCATTACTACACCAGCGGCGATGTGACGATTCATGCAGGGGTGGCGATCGCGCCTGGGGTGTTGATTCAGGCCGATCCTAATAGTCGAATTGTGATTAAATCGGGGGCTTGCATTGGGATTGGGGCGATTCTCCATGCTTCGAATGGTGTGGTGGAAGTGGGAGAAGGTGCCAACATTGGGGCAGAAGTCTTGTTAGTGGGACAGGTGCAGATCGGGGGGAATGCCTGCGTGGGCGCGGCAACTACGATTATTAACAGCACCATTGCTCAGGGACAAATTGTGCCGCCGGGTTCTTTGATTGGCGATCCGAGTCGTCCGGCAACGGAATTGCAGGTGACAAATACGGTGCTTTTTCCAGCGGCGGAACCACCCGCGCCATTGCCCGTCACGCCGACCACACCAATTACTCCATCTGACCCGCAGCCGGAGAATACCACTCTGACAGCACCCAATGATGAGAAACCCAATGTCAACGTCTATGGACAAATGTACGTGAATCGGATGTTGGTCAAAATGTTTCCCCACCATGCCCGCGCCAATTCGGAGCAACCGGATAACGGCCTTAACCCCAGCGCTGATCCGTGGGCTGACTAAGATTGCAGGAATGAAGGGATGCTGAAACCAGCGTCCCTTCCTGCTAATTGCCGTTAGGATAGGGGTACTTCCCCTGCCTTCTCTCCCCCATACCGTGATGAACCGACGCGAAGACTTTACTGAAATGGCATTAGGGCTGGTTTCTGCCCAGAGTTTCCCGGCGATCGTGGGAATTGCGGATCATATGCTCAAATCTTCTGGGGTGACGCTGGTGGGTTACGAGAAGATTGGTAGCGGTCACTGTACGGCGATCGTGCGGGGCAATGTCGCGGATGTGCGGCTGGCGGTGCAGGAAGGGGCAGAACGGGCAGAACAATTTGGGCAGAAGTTAGCAACGCTGGTGGTGCCGCGTCCGATGCCGAGTTTGGAAGTCGTGTTGCCCATTGGCAATCGGTTGGCGCAACTGGCAACGGGGCGTGGTCACAGCAAACTCAGTAATCAGGCGGTGGGGCTGCTCGAAACGCGGGGGTTCCCGGCGATGGTGGGGGCGGCGGATGCCATGTTGAAGGCGGCAGAAGTCGTGCTGGCGGCTTATGAGACGATTGGGGCGGGCTTGTGTACGGCGATTGTCCGGGGCAGTGTGGCGAATGTGGCGATGGCGTTGGATGTTGGCATGGTGGAAGCCGAGCGGATTGGCGAACTCCATGCGGTGATGCTGGTGCCGCGACCGCTGGATGATCTGGATCAAACCTTACCGCTGGCGAGTTGCTGGATCGAAGAAATGCAACCGCTGAACATTCCGCTCTCGGTGAAAGAAACCGAAAAAGAAACGGTGGCCCTGCCGGAATTGAAGCAAGAAATGAAGGAACTGACGATCGCCAACAGCGATCGCCTCCTGCCAGAACCCTTCCAACCGGAAGCCCAACCTTTTGTCCCCGAAGCCATGCCCTTAGAACAACCGCTGGCAGTGGAACGCTCTGTGGAAGTGATGGATGTCGCTAACGAACTAGAAGCTGATCCTACAACCGATGTCGCCAGTTCCGCCCCGCCTGCCAAACGGCGTCAAATCAGAAGACGTGATCGCCGTCAATGATCCGGTCGCCAAATCGTTGTTTTGCAGAAAGATGAGGATCGAAAGTCTCGAATTCAACGCTGATTTGATCATAGTAAACCTCTACTGCCAATAGGGTGAAACCCGCTCCTATGCTGACCTCTATTGATCTCATGGAGTCGCTACGATGGAAGTTAGAGGACATCAAAGCAAGCAACAGCATGAAGATTCAATCATCGGTTTTGGTTCATTTAGGGTTTGGCAAGTATGTGCGCTCCGATCAGGTCACATCACTTTTGCCAGTCGAAGAAGAGCGCGGACCGGGACGGCGGACATTTGTCTATTTGGAAGGGCAGAAAGACCCCGTCGTAGCGGCACGGGCGGAAGATACGATCGTGCGAGATCTGGTGCAGGAGCCACGAGAAGTGATTCAGTCGCGTCAGCAGCAAGAGATTTTGACAGACTTGTTGCAAGATTTGGCCAAGGTCAACTCGACCGTCCGCCGGATCAGCCGTGATGAAGGTGGGCTGGATCTCGACCAGCTGGAGCGGCGCATTCAACGGGTACTGGAAGCGTAGTTGTCGCTGAGGTGGCCTCAAATGGGGCTACCACGGACTGCCGATCAGGGTGAAAGAGGCCCAGTAGAAAGGATGGGACAGGATGAGATCGCTTGATTTTGCCAGGGTGTCCGGTAATTGAATGCTGGCGCGAGAACCCTGGAGCTGATTCCCGGTAATCTTGACCTGTCCGGTAAGCATGGCGATTTGAGTTTTGCGTAAGGCTTCGGCCTTGATGGGGGCCTGTCTGAGTTGGCGGTAGAACTCTGTCATAAAGCCCAAAGTGCCCTCATCGCTGACATACCATAAGCTGGCTAAGGCCGACTGTGCCCCCGCCTTGACCGCAAATCCAGCAAATCCCAACTCCGCTTCGGCATCCCCTAAGGCCGTGCGACAGGCACTTAAAACGACTAGACTGACGGGCGGATCGGACCAATTCAAGCGCCGCACTTGATCTAGACGTAGGCGTTTGTTCCAGAGTTGAATGTAGGAGTTGCTGAGGTTGCCGGATTGAAAATCGGCGTGAGTGGCCAAGTGAATAATGCCGTAGGGCTGGCGCGATCGCTTCCCCGTTAAATTCTCTAAAGTGAACTCGGTATTGAGTGCCGCATCGCCTGCCCAGAGTTTACCCGCGATCGCCGCTAATTCCACTGGAACGGCTGGCAAATCTGATAGTTGGGTTTCTTTGCCAAAGGTCGAAGCTCCCATCGCCAGCATTTTCACCTGCCGAATATCCGCCAGGCGGGTGTCGGTCAAGTCGAGGCTGGGCATCAGTGCCACACTGTATTTTTCAATTAAAAACTGTTTGCCATCATTGAGTGCTGAAATTGGCAGCGATCGCAGTCCCGATTCAGTAATCACTGCCAGGGTTTGAATTTGATTCGCCTGCAACTCGGCTTCAATCGGGGCAATCAACCATTGATGCAACTTCTGTGCGGGCAGCAGATACCGCCGACTGAGCGGTGAGGTAATGTCGCGGCGCATCTGGTCTGCCATCTGGAGGACTTGCGATCGCGTAATTCCCTCCACCTGTTTCGCCACCACTGCCCCCGTCGGCGGCACGAGCACCAGCGTTAATTTACCCGTGGGGATTGGTTTTCCTTGCGCCGTCAGCGCCAGATCGCCTGATGCCGCTGTAAACAGGACATAGAGCAGCGCTGGCTTCACCCCTGTGGCCTGCATTACCTGTTGCAAGCGGGCCTGTGCTTGCGTCACCGTTTGAGGGGCTTTGACTTTTTGATCCTCACGGTCTTGCTGCGCTCCATTCAGATTAGGCATGACCTTAGCATCCTGATTTTGATCCTTGTCAGGATTAGAATCAGCTGGTCTATTTGAATTACTTCCAGAGTTAGCATCAGCGTGTCTACTGGGAGAATTTTCAGCGTTAGGATTAGTAGGTCTATTTTGATGACTGCCGAAGCTAAATTCAGCTTTTCGATTGGAAGTGTTTCCAGGATTAGAATCAGTTTTTTTATTTAGATAATTTCCAGAATTTGACTCAGATTGTCGGTTTAAATTGTGGTTCAGACTAGATTCAGAGGCTCGATTTGAATTGTTGCCAGTGTTAGCATCAGCGTGTCCATTGGGGTTAGTGCGAGAATTCGACTCAACCTGTCTAGTTTGCGCTGTTCTGTCATTGCTTGCAGCCTGGCGCTCTGACTGATTTTGAGGACTAATTTGAGGGTTGGGTGAGAGCTGACTTTGCGGCTGTAATCCTGCTCGATGCTCAGGATGCTGAATCGGCGCTGGGGTGCGATTGCTGGCGATCGCCCGTGGCTCAGCACTGACTCCTCCCGCCGTCACACTGACATCAACCTGACCTCCATCGCTTTGGCGGAGCCTGAGATTGCCCTGGGTGCCTTGCCCCGTTGCCGTTGAGGGTGGTCGCCCAGCAGTCGGCAGCGGCTGATTCATCCCGATCTCAGAGGTGGCGGACGGGCGGCGATCGGGCCGCGCTAAATTCAAAGCGGTCAGATTTTGATCCGGTTGAGGGGGCATGGTGCCTGTGCTGCCAGCGGTGCCTGTGTTGGTTGCAGTACTGGTGCTGGTCGGGGGGCTACTGCGACTACTCCGCCAATTGTTCATCGCCGGGGGCAACCCCTCCAGGAAGCCAGCGGTCATTGCTTCTGTCAGCTCAAGATGCTGTTGGAATTGCTTCGTCAGGGTGGATTCCACCGCATCCAGATTAACGGCGATCGCCGTGGTCATCACTGGATTGCGCGGATCAAACGCCAGCTCTGCTGTATTGGCGGCGGGTGGGAGCTTCGCGATCGCGGCATCGCCTGCCAGCACAGTCGCAAATGAGGGCGGTGCGGTGGGTGGAGTCGGTGCGATCGAGGGGGCTGCGGGTGGCTCCAGGATGGGTCGCAGCAGGGAGGCTGGGGGACTGCCGGGGGGCGCAGGGAGCGGCAGCACAGGGGGCGGCACGATCGGGGGTGAGCCACTATTCGTCACTTGAATGTTCCCTTGCAGCAGGATTGTGTTGATCGCTTGTGGGGCGGTCACAGTGGTGAGGCTCGTCGTCAGCACGCCAGCAGTGCCGTTGGTCGTGGCATTCCCTATGGTAAAGGGCGCACTCACTGTCCCACCCGCCATGCTCAGAGTGATGTTGCCACTGCCGCCCCAGCCAAAGGTCGAAATACTCGCGATCTCGTCATTCAGAGCTGTGAATGTGTCTGTGACCCGCAGCAATTGTCCACTGGTGAGAGTCACACTGCCTCCCGTCCCGCCCGCTCCTGCCTGGGTATTGAGGGCGCTCACCTGCAAATCACCGCCTGCCGTAAGGGTGATATTGCCGCCCGTCCCGCCGCCAAAGCTGGTGTTAATCAGACCTGCGGTGAGGGTAGTGCCGCTGGTTAACGCGATCGCTCGTCCGGGGGCAATTACATCACCGGCCGCGATCGACTGGGTGGCATTCAAGGTCAGCCCGCCCACCAGGGTTAAGGTGCCAGCGGTGGTGGTGTACGTACTGGCGGTTAAGGTGAGCGGGGCATTAAACCTCAAATTGTCCATCAAGGTAATCGGATTCGTCGGGGTGCCAATGTTGATTTGGGCGAATCCGGGTGCCAGTTGGCTCAGTTCAGTTGTGGTTAAATCAAGCACTGCGCCAGGATTGACACTCCCGCCCAGTTGAATGGGTAAATCCGGCGTGGCGGTTTGCAGGGTGAGCGATCGTTGGCCTCGCAGAGTATTCGCAAAATCGATTTTGTCACTCACCAGCGTGATGTCACCTGTGCCGCTATCGAGCGTGCCCGTGATCGAAATCGCGCGATCGCCCCGCAAACTCACATTCAGCGCATCGGCATCGGGCACGCCATCACTCAGTTGCCCCGCGATCGTGATATCCCGCCCCGCCCGCAGCTCCAGAGTTTTCCCCACCCCAATGCCGTCATAATCGAGCCAGGCACTCGCCAGCCAAGTGATGTCATTCGTCGCTTCCAAAATCGTATTGGCAGATAGCAAACTATTTTTGAGTGCGGTCACTGAGATCAGGAAGTCGCCGGCCCCGCCATCGGCTGCAAAAATTTGGTGATCCCCCAGTTCGGCATCCTGAGCGCCGATGCTATCCACAATGGTGATATTGGTGGGGTCAAGCAGCAGCGTGCCCGTTTGGCCTTGGGGGGCAGTGACATCGACCGAGCCGCGATAATGCAAGTGGGTTTGACCGGAAACTTCTACCCAGCCGCCGTTCCCCGCTACAGCCCCGCCTGTGGCAGAAATAGTGCCAGCGAAGCGGGTGGTGCGATCGCTCCACACCACCACCTGTCCGCCATCGCCAGTCGTGCCCGCATCGGCGCGGAGGGTCGTTAAAGCATCAACTGTAGTGAATTGGGCGCGGGGTAGGGTGCCCTGTCCCCGCGCTGCCCCCCCCATTAGAATCGTGCCGCCGCCTGTACTGCCGGATGCGTCCAGCGTCGCGGACAGCAACCCGACGCGATCGCCCAGGATGTGAATCGTGCCGCCCTGACCGGGGCTGGCCGTCGAGAGTTGCCCACTGGCGATCGCGGTGCCAGGGGTGGTTGGGATGACCGTCTGGGTACTGGTTAGCACAATGTTTCCCTGCTGTAGCGTCACCCCATTCGCACTACTGAGTTGCCCCCCGGT
>JAIXVO010000780.1 GCA_027482985.1 Cyanobacteriota bacterium | reverse complement strand
TCCGCGTAAAGTCATCAAGGGTGGTTCTTTCTTGTGTGCGCCCAGCTATTGTCGGCGCTATCGTCCCCCCGCTCGGATGGCAGAACCGCTGGACACTTCCACCTGTCATTTAGGGTTTCGATTGATTGTGCGTCCGTAATTCAGTGCAAAAATTACCGTAATTCTCATCGTAGTCAAGTCCCAGACCGTAGGGGCAAATGGTTATTCGCCCTCATAGAAAGTGGCGTTGATGCCGTCAAAACCTGTTTTAAGTTGCAAAATTCAGGAGAATTCATCATGTTTAACCGGGAAAGTCGGCAAGAGCGACGGGAAGAACGCCAGCAAGATCGGAGTTTTGGGCGGCGGAATAGTGGCAACACGATTTACAAGATGCGCCAACGCCTGATTTCGATTGGCGATGATTTTTGGATTGAAAATCAACCGGGCGATCGCGTGTTCAAAGTCGATGGTAAAGCCCTCCGCATTCGCAATACGCTGATCTTTGAAGACACCGCAGGCCAGGAACTTTGCAAGATTCAAGAACGCATGTTGCGGATTAAAGACACGATGGAAATCGAGGGTGCCAACGGCGAACGCCTCGCCCTGGTGAAAAAAGCCCTGATTGCCCCCCTCCGCGATCGCTGGACAGTAAAAATTGGCGATGCTCCCGACCTGGATGTGCAAGGAAACATTCTCGATTTTGCTTACACCCTTGCAGCCGGACGCAACAAAATTGCCGAAATCTCGAAGCGCTGGTTTCGCATGGCCGATGTGTATGGGGTCGAAATTGAACCCGGGCAAAACGACATTTTAATTTTGGCCGTGGCGGTCGCGATCGATATAATGGCACACGATTAGATCGATCCGAACCCCTCAAGCCGGGTGTGAGGTGGCTCTACCCGACAATGTTGCCCCCATCTCAACAGCGCAACGTCTTACAATAGAGGCATACAGTCTTATGCCAACCCATCTATGCGTCAAGCCGCCCTCACAACGGTTCCGCTCACTGAGTACTTCCTGTTTCTATCCGATGATGACATTCGGGTCAAAGACACACGGATCGGCATTGAACACATCCTCTACGAATACATCCACAATGCCAAATCCCCAGAGGAGATTGCTCAAATTTTTCCTACAGTCACCTTAGAGCAGGTTTATGCCACGATTCTTTACTACTTCCAGAACGCAGCTGCGATCAACCAATATGTCTCTGATTGGCTAGATTTCACCCTTGAAGCAGAAGTTGCCCAAGATCAAGATCAGGCAATTCAACGGCTGAAACAGTTCAAATCCAGACCCGCTACAGCTTAATGGAAGTTCGATATTTGCTGGACGAAAATATGGCTTCGGAGTGGCGAACTCAGCTGTTGCGCAATCGCCCAGACCTCATGGTTTGGATGATCGGTGATCCATCTGTGCCAGGACAGGGAACACTGGACCCTGAAATTCTACGTCATGCCTCGCCGGATTTCCATTCTGGGCTATGTTTTGGCAGCCGTGATGATTTTTAGAATTCGCCAAATTGACCGTATGGGCTGGGTATTTCTGGGGTTTCCGCTGTGGATTTTGCTCCTGAGTATCCAGATTCTGATAGTTCACTATCGTCACCAATCTACTGAATCTACATCAGATCGTTAGTCCATTAAATCAAATCATTGAGGTGCCTTAATCTTTTCGTGATAGATTCCTAGAACATCAAAATTATGTGGGTGAGGATGAGTCAATGAGTATTGTTATGAGCTATATTCCGCGATTGCGACACGGCGATCGCTTGTAACTGAGCCTCGGCATTGCACTATTGTTGAATCTATTCGCGACTTTTGGAACTATGCCTGTGCAGGCGGTAGAACCGGAATCGTCCGACATCGAACCGCGATCGCTCCCCGCTGCATTCGCGCCAGAATTACCCGCCGAGTTGCCTCTGCGAACGCCTGACAGCCCCCCAATCTTGGCTCCGATCGCCGCCACTCCGGTTACGGCCCCCCTCAATCTGCCTGCCGAATCAGTGCCGGAAACCCCTGCGGCACTCGTACCGTCTACCGCAGCCACAGTCCCTGCCGGATCTCCTTCCCCCAGCACCCAAGCTCGTGATCTCATGGTGTCCGGTGCCGCTCCAGCACTGATCCCAGACGCGATCGCCCAAACCGACACGACCACTCCAGCGGACACTCCCGCTGCGACCACCCCAGCCGTGAATAATCCCCTCCTGCCGCCCCCCGGTTGGCGGTTTGATTTTGAGCCTTACCTGTTTCTGCCCCTCGATGTGCAGGGTGACATTTTCATCGGTCGCGGTCGCAATCTGCTGTTCCCGAATCGTCCCCAGTTGATTCTCGGCAATGGGGGGATTAATTTGGGAGTGAATGCCCGCCTGTCTGACATCTCTGCCAAACTCACAAATCTGTTTGGCGTGTCGGGACGGTTGCAAGCCTGGAATGGCAACTTTGGGATTGTCTCAGAAGGGTTATACGTCAATTCCGGATTTCGCAACAGTAGCGACGGGGGCACACTCACCTTCCGCGATCGCTTTAACGTCCCCATTCCCGGCTTCCAGATTGACACCCGCAACACGATCGCGTCATTCGCCCTGGCTGGCAGTTATCGCCTTGTCACAGTACCCTTCCGCACCATTACCAATCCCGCCGATGCCAGTCAATACTATCCCGCGATTTCCTTTGAAGCCATGGCTGGATTGCGCTACCTGTCTGTGTTTCAGGGAGTCGAGTTTGAACGTGGCTCCAGTTTTGAATTCAGTGGTAGTGAGATCAATCCCATGTTAGGCGGTGCTGCCAAATTGATGTTAAGTCGGCAATTCGCTTTGTTCTTCCGGGGTGATACTTCAAATCTAGGAGGGGGCAATCTCAAGCAATACTACAATTTATATGCGGGTGTTGACTGGAAATTTTCGAATAGTTTTGCGCTGCGATTAGCCTATCGGTTCAACCAAATTGAGTTTGTCCGGCAAGGTCGTTTAGACGGTGATAATGGCTTAAATCTGCGATCGCAAGGCGTGCAACTGGGCGTTTCCTGGCAATTTTAATCCATGCCAGTTTCCGCGATCGGAGGTATGGCGGGCTTTTGACTGGGCATTCCCACCGAACGCCTGTATGAATGCCGCTCGCCCTCTGCCATGGGACAGAAGCAAGACCCCACACGGCTGCTTACAATTGCCAGAAACGAGGCATTGTGAAACCATGACACATCAGTTTCAGAAGGGCGACAAAGTTGAATGGGATGCTTCCGGCGGCAGCGTTCGCGGGGTCGTGAAAGACATCATTACTGAACCAACCGATTTCAAAAATCATCATTTTGCCGCGTCCAAAGATCAGCCTGAATATTTGGTTGAAAGTGAGAAGAGCGGTAAGACGGCGATTCACCGCGCCGAAGAACTCCGTCCAGTGGATGATTGAAGGAGGCCGTGTACATTGGCGCAGCGGGGCGATCGCGCTTTAGTTAGCGGGATGAGCCGCTTGCTGACAGTACTGCTCTGCTGATTGCACAGATTGC
>JAIXVO010000206.1 GCA_027482985.1 Cyanobacteriota bacterium | reverse complement strand
TCAATCCCCTGCGCCTCACTCTTGACAATGTTTCCAACGATGGCGAAGCCAGCAGAAGCGACAACATCCTCGGCGATGTCGAAGACATCATGACGGGGTTAGAGCACGCCTGCCAGCCGCAGTACCAAATTAAGGTGCAAATGGTGGCAAACATGCCGGGACGTTACTTGTCCCTTGAGTGCAATTTGCCGCAGGAAGGCCCCGTTTATGTGGAGTCGATGCTCTTTGCTGAGCGGGAAACGCTCTGGTTTGTGAAAGTGGCGTTTGAACACAAGAACCAACTGCCGATGGTTAAAGCTATCCTCAATTCTGTGCAGATCAGTCGCGGTAGCCAGCAGTAGCTGCTAAATGACTGACGGAGTAGGTCTTGCGCCAATTGCCCCACGACACCCGCTATCGCCGCTGAACCAGGGGCAAAAAGACGGGCACTAGGCTGGCTTGACTGGTAACCAGGGTGGGATAAGCGCGATCGCCATAGTCCTGCCCTGGTTGCAGAGGAAACAGTGGTTCTGCTTCCATCGCCGTCCAAGTTGCGCCTGCCGCTTGCGTGATCACCCAAACCGCTGCAATGTCCCAAATTTTGGGTGTGGCTTCAACCCCGCCGAGGGACCATCCGGCAGCAACGGTCAGCAGATTGTAAGTCGCCACTCCCAGCATCCGAATTTTGCAAGGGATGGGGGCTTGCAGAATGTAGGTACTGCGGGCACAAATATTGAAGAAATGGTTCGGACTGGGGGCATCGAGGCTCGCATGAATCGGTTGACCGTTGAGAAATGCGCCACTGGGCAGGTCTAAACCCGACTGACCCGCCCAATAGCCGTGAAAAGATTGGTGTAAGGGGGGCAAATGCACGTAGCCAAAAACGGGGGTGCCTTGGTAGAGCAAGCCCAAAGAAATGCCCCACAGGGGTAAGCCCCGCGCAAAATTAGTCGTGCCATCAATGGGGTCAATAATCCAACACCAATCCTGAGCAGGAAAAATGTGTTCGACTTCTTCACTCAACACCCCATGCTCCGGAAAGGCTTGCAGAATGGCGGTGCGGAGTTCCTCATCCGCCCAGCGATCGCACTGAGTCACTAAACTGCCATCGGGCTTTTCTGCGGCCTGCGCAAATTGCCCATCTTGCAACAAGCGATCGCCCACCCGTTGCGTCGTGGTGGTGGCAAACTCTAAGACTTGGCTCCAAAAATCAGGCATGAGAAAATTCAGCAGGAAGTGGGGAAGGTAATCCGCCTGCGACGAAATCACCCCAGACTGGTTATACCAATTTAAGGGGCATCGGATGGATCAATCCAGGCTGACCCGTGATCTGCGTGCAAACCAGAATGATAACGGTATACTGGCTGTGTATTGCCGGGACGCACCGTTATGTGTCAGTTGTTGGGAATGAATTGCAACGTTCCCACAGACATTTGTTTTTCCTTTGAAGGCTTTGCCGCGCGGGGCGGGAAGACCGACGAACATCAGGATGGTTGGGGCATTGCCTTTTTTGAAGGATTGGGCTGTCGCTTGTTTCTCGATGTCAAAGCCGCGATCGCCTCCCCGATTGCCGATTTAGTGCGACACTATCCGATCAAATCCAAACACGTCATCGCCCACATTCGCAAAGCGACTTTTGGGGTGGTGGCCTTAGAAAATTGCCATCCCTTTCGGCGGGAATTGTGGGGACGATACTGGGTGTTTGCCCATAATGGCGACTTACCCGACTTTGATCCCACCAATCAAACCTATTACCGTCCCGTGGGGCAAACGGACAGTGAACGCGCCTTTTGCTTACTCCTCAACACTCTTCGCCAAGCCTTTCCCGCCGCCAAACCTGTGCTCGCAGAGTTGTATCCCGTCCTGCAACAAATCACTACCGAGATCGCCCAATTCGGCACTTTCAATTACTTACTCTCGGATGGCGAACACTTTTTTGCCCACTGTTCCACCAAGTTGTGTTATGTCGTTCGGCAGGCACCCTTTGCCGCTGCCCACCTGATTGACGAGGATGTGACCGTCGATTTTCAAGAGTTGACCACCCCCTGCGATCGCGTTGCCATCATTGCCACCACGCCCCTCACCGACAACGAAACCTGGACTCCCATTCCCCCCGGTCAAGTCGTAGTGTTTCAAGATGGGCAACCGTTGGGGGAGGGCAAAGGGCAGTAGGCAGAGGGCAGCAGGGAAAAGCAGGTTGCGTAGGGTGTGTTAGGCAACGCCGTTACGCACCGATGATTCGGGCTGTGAGCCGTGATGCGATCGCCATAGCCGTACTAAGTTTTATTAGTTTAATAGAAATTTAGGGGATACCCCTCAGAGTTGTCAAACTCTCTCTTGAGATAGAGTCTAGAGTTCTTCTGAAATGGGGACGTAGATCATGGCGGCAATCACTACCGTATTAATTAATGACTCACGGAATGACTAACCAGATCAACCGTCTGAGTTAATGATGCGGTTACTAGAGGATTGATTATGAAACCAGCTCAATACTTTACCCTGATTACAGGATGCTTCTTTCTTATATTGGGGATTCTAGGCTTTATTCCTGGCTTTGTGGACAAGATTGATGGTAGTACACTGGATTCTATTGGGGCATTCGATAATGGCTTTGGCTATATCTTTGGCATCATCCCCACGAATGCCATTCACAGCATTCTCCGCTTGACTTTCGGAATTTTTGGCATTCTGGCCTCGATCGCCCTGGATAGCTCTCGCGTATACAGTCGCGCCCTAGCGCTGGGCTATGGCTTGTTTGCCATCCTAGGTCTGTTTCCCTACACCAACACGCTGTTTGGATTAGCCCCAATTTACGGTAGTGATGTGGCGTTACATGGCTTGAGTGCCGCGATCGGGTTTTATTTTGGCTTTATCGAGCAGCCAGGATTGCTAGAACTGGGTAGCGGTCGTACCCAACGCAGTGTGTAAAAGCCGATTGATTGCAGGCGATGGGAGCAGTGAGACTGTCTCCCATTCTCGATTTAAGCGTAGACCAGGTGGCAGTCGAGTGCTTGTACTGTTGCTAAATACTATCAAGTTTACCTTGTGCTGTAGCAATCCGAAATGATCTGTGAACTGAGCGGACTTTGTAAAACAGGCCTCCTGCAGAACCTTTTTTACAATCCAGATAGGATCGCTGTCTAAGTGCAACTAACTGGAATAGGTAAATCTTTTTT
>JAIXVO010000063.1 GCA_027482985.1 Cyanobacteriota bacterium | reverse complement strand
GCAGGCGTTTGTGCAGGAGAAGAATCCCTGGGCGTTACGAGATATGGCAGAACGACTGCTGGAAGCCCATCAGCGGGGACTCTGGCAGAGTGCATCAGGGGCGACCTTAGATCAACTCCGGGCGATCGCGAATCAGGCGGAAGGGGCGATCGAGAATCGGTAGCAGATCGCTGATATTGGGGCGATTCAAACCTTTACCTAAACCCTCTCCTGAAAAATCCGAGGCTGGCAGTAGCGCGAATCTCTGGACAAAACCAGGATGCTGGGCTTGGGTGGCGACCCCCCAAACCCCCCGAATTCAGGGGACGGCTGCGTCCCCCGAACCCCCTCCAGAGGGCAACGCTGGGACTTCGCAGGTAGGCGCTGGTGACGACGTTGTTGAGGCAATCCCTAGTGGTGAGCCAAAGCGAGAAGGGAAAAGACATTTTGAATGGAATGGCGATCGCGGCAGATTGGGTAAGGGCGAACCATTCGCCCCTACGTCGCAAATTTGTCATCCATCGGCTGTGATTCAAATTGGGTTGCACCATTGGCGGTGCACAGAAAAACGTGCGTTTTGTGAGATAGCAAGTATCTTAGTGGCGTATTTCCCATTGGTGTTCACAAACACGCTGTAAATTATGCCGAACGTCAATTTCAGAGCGCCTGGGCAGTCCGCCAAACAGCCCCAGCCTACACCCACTCCGGCGGGTGGCGCTCAATCGCCCTCTGTGCCCATCTCCCTGTATCGCGAAGTCGCCAGCGAACTGCAAACCACGCAAACCACCCTGCAATCTTTAAAGACTCAAAATCAAGAATTAACCCAGAAAAATCAACAACTCCGGTTAGAGATCGAACGGGTTGTACAATCAGCCCTGCATCTGCGTCAAATTGCCGATCCCTCCTGGGGGAGTGCCAGGACAGATAGTGGCGCGCTGTCGATGCCTGCGGAATTTGCGGCGCGATCGGAAGCCCCGATCGCCCCCGAAGCGATCGCCCCAGAAGCCCTGTTCACTGAGCAAGCTGAGCCTCCAGCCACCCCCACGCCCACCGAAACCACGACCGAAATTAGCACCTGGTGGTTGATTGTGATTATTTGCACGATTGTGATCACGGCTTTTGGGACGGGCTTTTTGATTGTGCGTCCGCTCCTGCCCTCTCGCTAATTGACAATCACCGCTCATGTTTTGCGATTGATCGCAGAATGCTTGTTTACCAGAAACGCTAGGCGTACAATTCAAACGACGCTTGCCGCAGGCTGGTTAGCTGGCGCAAGTGTGAGTTCGGCATGAGAGATTGGCTAGCAGCAGGATAGACAAAAATCTATCGAATCTGGCGTTCGCCCCGATGAACGTGCTTTTTGTTACAAAAATCACGCTCTGGACGGTGATACATAATGTCATGCTGAACAATCAAGCGATAGATAAGCAATCAAGGAGTGACGGACTTGAAAAAAGTAGAGGCGATCATTCGTCCCTTTAAATTGGACGAGGTAAAAATTGCGTTAGTGAACGCTGGCATCGTTGGGATGACCGTGTCTGAAGTCAGAGGGTTTGGACGGCAGAAAGGGCAAACCGAGCGGTATCGGGGTTCAGAATATACCGTTGAATTTTTGCAAAAGCTGAAAATCGAAATCGTCGTTGAAGATGACCAGGTCGATATGGTGGTCGATAAGATCATTGTGGCTGCCCGGACTGGCGAAATTGGGGACGGCAAGATCTTTATCACCCCCGTCGATTCGATTGTGCGGATTCGGACGGGCGAGAAAAACCTGGAAGCCATCTAGCTGCGCGATCGCAGTCCCATTAGCTGAATCAGTGAAGTGACTTCAGTGCGTTAACAGCATTCCTCCTTGGCAGGAATGCTTTTTTATTCAAATAGCTTTGGTCAGAACACTTAGGACAAGTCGGGTCAGCAAGAGTCAGTACTGGGTAAGTCTTCTGACTCGCCTCTGCCACTTTACCCATGGAGACAGCTATCGCTGTTTGCCGGACGGCGTTTAAGGACACTCCCATTCCGTCGCCTGTTCCTGTTCCCGCTGCCGCAAATGGTAAGCCAGCGCTGCCCAATCGACCTGAGCTACGGCTTGATCGAAGCGAACGGTGCCCTGTTCCAAATGCAAGACCCGACTCGCCAACCGTTGCGCCAAATCCAACTGATGATTCACCATCACCACCGTCATTTGCCGCGTCAAACTCAATTCCAGCAACACCTGTAATACCTGCTCAATCCGTCCCACATCCAGCGCTGCCGTCGGTTCATCACACAGTAAAATCGGCGGCTCCGTCACCAATGCCCGCACGATCGCCACCAGTTGGCGTTGTCCCACCGACAGTTGTTGTTCCGTGCGATCGCCCCACTCCAACGGCACCCGCAACCGCTCCATCCACTCCGCCACCCGCTGCGCGATCGCTGGACTACTCAGCCCCCGTAACTTAAGGGGATAGGCGATCGCCTCCCGCACCGTCATCCCCAACAACTTCGATTCCTGCAACAGCAACACGATCTGTTGCCGCAACTGCACGGACGGAATGGAGCCATAGGGTTGCCCTTGCCAGTAAAGCTGACCGTGCGTGGGTTCACTTAACCGATTCAAGAGGCGTAACAACGTCGTTTTACCCGCCCCCGAAGCTCCCACAATCGCCAAGCGATCGCCCGGATACAACTCAAACGACACATCCTGAAGCAAGGCGGGTCCCGTTTCAATCAGTTCATGGGCTTTCGGCTTGATGGCACGAAACAACGGCGGCGCATAACTGACCTGCTCCACCTGAAGTTGCGGTTGGCGCGGCTTAGATCGGGTCATGGAGTGAGTGACACTGCCGTGGCGATCGTCCAGCTATCAACCAACAGCAGCAACAGCGTACAGCCCAGCAAGATGAAATACATCCAAGGTTGCGCCAGGGGTCGCACATCCGTCGTATCAATGCCCGTCTGGGTCTGCACGATGTTGACTAACCGCGTAAATCCCACCACCCGCATCGGCAACAAATACGCCTGTCCCGTCTGGTTCAAAAAGTAATAAACAATGCCTCCCTGCCCGGTAGAACGGGGTTTTAAGGCAGTCACCTCCGACCAAGCCAGCTGCCATTCCTGCCCAAACCAACGAGGCACCCAGGCGGCATGGGTAACGCGAATTCCGGCAGCATCGACAATCACCCGCTGGGTCAAAGCGCCCACTAGGGCGATCGCGCCCAGCCCAATGCCCCCCCACAATCCCCAAGCGGGAATCTGCACCCCGACTGGTTGCGGCAAGAACGGGAGCGGGATTGTCAACGCGCCATACAGCAACAACAGCGTGATCCGAATTAACGGTGAAATTCTAAACGTCACCGGGGTCTGCAACGCCTCATCTGAACGCGCTGCCCCATTCAGCCCTGCTTGCGAACTCATTTCCACCAAGGTCAACACTCCTTATGGCAAATACTTCTGCACCACATCCCAACCCGTGACCGTCACCCAAATCAACCCTATTAACAAAATGCCATTGCTACCCAAATGCACCCATCTCGCCCAAGGCCGCTGAGAGCCAATCTGCACCGCACTCCAGGCCGACACAAACACCAGATCCACCACGCCCAACCCAGCATACAGATGCACCGAATGCCCCAGGCTGCCAAAGTGTCCCAGCGTGCCCACAATCCCGATCGCTAGCAACACCAACACCAGCCCACACAAGACCGCCCCCATCAAAAAGTGAAAAGGTCGCACCCAATCCGGTCGCGATCGCCGTTGCTGCCGCAGCCAAAACATCCACCCCCCGGAAATGCCGAGGATCACATAGGCGACGAGGGTAAACCCCATCGACCACGCCGCAATTCGCCAGAGCCAGAGGAAGGTAGGAAGGTGCATGGGAGGGGAGGGAGGGAGAGGAAGGGAAAAGGAGGGAGAGGAAGGGAAAGGAAAAACCGTAGGGGCGCGGCATTCGGCAACAAAATTGTAACGTCAGTCACCCAGTGCTAGCCCGAATGCCACGCCCT
>JAIXVO010000712.1 GCA_027482985.1 Cyanobacteriota bacterium | reverse complement strand
CCCTCTCGATCGTGGACTACACCGGCCGAGTCCATCGCACCCCCTGGGGCGAACATCGCGAGTATGAACCCGGTCTACCCGATTTAGGTTAATCCCCTGTCGCCCCAAGTAGGCGATGCTAATTATTTTGACAACTGTTACCTGGTGTTCAAATCACCGCCCCCCATAAGCCACCATTGAGGTAACCATGCAAACCACCGAATCGATTCGAGCTGCTGCTGTTGCGTTCTTTCCCCATGCCTGGAATACAGGCGATGTGAGTAAAGCGGCAGATATCTTCTCCCCGAAGTTTGTGGATCACTTCACCAACGATACGGGGATAGACGAAGCGGCACAACTGATTGGGAGATTCCGAACAGCGTTTCCCGATCTCAAATTCACCCTGGATGATGAATTTGCAGCAGAGAATAAAGTGGTGCATCGGTGGACCATGAGTGGCACCCATCAGGGTGAATTAATGG
Source organism: Cyanobacteriota bacterium (assembly GCA_027482985.1). Lineage (GTDB taxonomy): Bacteria > Cyanobacteriota > Cyanobacteriia > Leptolyngbyales > Leptolyngbyaceae > JSC-12. The sequence continues at coordinate 2,916 of JAIXVO010000712.1, read as the reverse complement.
GCATCCCACCCACGAGTAAAGCCGCCACCTGGACTGGGATTACGATCTTTATGTTTGAGGATGGCAAGATTATCGAACGCTGGGCCAACGTTGATATTTTGGGTATTCTCCAACAGATTGGGGTAATTCCGCCGCCAGGTGCATAAGTTCATTATCATCATGAGTGTAGTGAGGTCAAATCAAATTAACCTATCACTCTACTTACGAGTGCCCAACAAAGTCCACATTTAACGCTGATCTAGATTCTCTCAATAGGAAACACTATGTCCGCTGAACAGAACAAAGCGATCGCCCATGCCTTTTTTACCAAAGCTTGGGGTGAAAAAGATCTGAGTCTAGCTGAACAAACTTTCTCGCCAGATGTGGTTGATCACTTCGACAAAGCTCAAGGGTTGGCAGTCGTCCGCCAATTGATCGTCAACTTCCACAATGCGTTCCCCGATCTCAAATTCACGTTGGACGATGAGATTGCGGAAGGCGATAAAGTCGTTCACCGTTGGACCATGGAAGGCACCCAAAAAGGACCACTGATGGGCATTCCCCCCACGGGTAAACACGCGGTGTGGACAGGTATTACGATTGTCCGCTTTGAGGAGGGTAAGATTGTCGAACGCTGGGCCAACGTTGATATCATGGCGGTTTTAGTGCAATTAGGCATCATTCCGCCCCCACCCGAACCGCCCGTTGCAGAGGCTTGAGACTTGAGGGGCGATCGCCCCTCACCTGAATCCCCCCCGTTGCCCCAAGTGGTTTGCCCTTGAACGAGGCGACGGCTGGACTCTGTTCCAACATTCATGCATATGAGAACTGTCGATGGCGAATCAATCTGAATTTGATTACATTGTGATCGGGAGCGGGGCGACGGGTAGCGTCGTCGCCAATCGCTTGAGCCGTAACCCCAATACCACCGTTTTGGTGTTAGAGGCGGGGGGCTTTGACCATAATCCCAACATTCCAGACATTGGTGGTTTCGTCAAATTATGGGGATCAGAATTTGATTGGTTGTTCACCACCGAAGTCCAACCGGGGATGGCCGATCGCCAAATCTCCATGAATCAGGGCAAAGTGTTGGGGGGCAGTACCTCCATCAACGCCATGATGTATGTTCGGGGGAATCCTGGCAACTTTGATCAATGGAGCAAATTGGGAGCCACTGGCTGGGATTATGAGAGCGTCCTGCCCTACTTCAAAAAGTTGGAAGACTTTGAGGGCGGGGCTTCTCAGTATCATGGTGCCGGGGGGGAGATCACGGTGCGCGATTGTCCCGATGCCGTGATGCGATCGCCCGAATTTCTCGTCGCCGCGACCGAAGTGGGCTACGACGGGCCGGACTGGGATTATAACGGCGCACGCCAGGAAAACGGGGCGGGCTTCTTGCAATTCCACATCGACCCAGCGGGCAATCGGGTGAGTGGAGCCACCGCTTTCCTCACGCCGCTGCTGGAAACGCGCCCCAACCTGACGGTGAAAACCCGCTCCGCCGCCACGCGCGTGATCCTGGAGGGCAAAAAAGCCGTCGGGGTGGAATACATGCACCTGGGCAAACTGCACAAGGTGAAAGCCAAACATGAGGTGATTATCAGTGCGGGTGCCCTGCAATCTCCCAAATTGCTGATGCTGTCGGGTATTGGCCCAGCGGCACACCTGCAGGAACACGACATTCCAGTGGTAGTGGATTTACCCGGCGTGGGGCAAAACCTGCAAGACCATTTGCAGTTACCCATCGTCTACCAAACCAAAACCACCCGCCCCAACACGACTCTCCTCACAGGGAATGTGTTGTTTGTGAATACGCGCAGCGATCGCCCTAATGATCCCCCCGATCTGCAACTGAACTTTACGCCGTCAGTGCCCGAACCGCTGGCCCCCATCCTCAACTTTGGGGTGCCCGTGTGTATCTTCCTGGCGATTCTGGTACAGCCTCAGAGTATCGGTGAAATTCGGTTGCGCTCCAAAGATCCGGCAGCGGCTCCGATCATTGACCCCCGCTATTTAAGCGACCCGGCTGATGTGCAGGTGTTGATCGACGCGATCGCCCTGGCACGGAAAATTGCTCAAGCACCCGCGTTTGATCCACTGAATGCCGGGGAAATCTTACCGGGAGAAGCCGCTGCCGAAGCCTTTGTGCGATCGCAAGCTTCAACCCTGTGGCACCCGGCTGGCACCTGCAAAATGGGGCAAGATGAAATGGCAGTCGTCGATCCCCAGTTACGTGTGCGCGGCGTGACCGGTTTACGAGTGGCGGATGCCTCGGTGATGCCGACTGTCACCAGCGGCAACACCGTCGCCGCCTGTTTCATGATTGGTGAAAAGTTGGCCGATATGATTATTTCTGGATGAACTCGCATGAAAAACGTCCCCGATTCGCCCCTCGGCAAAATGTATCGTGAGCATATTGAACTCATTCTCAAAAAAGATATTGAGGCCTTGCTCGACCAATATACCGATGATGCCCTCCTCATCAGTAGCTTCATGAAAGAACCCAAATATTACCAGGGGCGGGAACAGCTCAAAGAGCATATGCAGGGCATCCTGGGCATCGAAGGGCTGGAAACCGAAATTGCCTTTTGGGCCGAAACTGAAGATCCTCAAACCTTGATGATCGTGGAAGCCATCACCCTAAATGCCGGCGGGCAAGAAGCCAAAATGCGGTTTGCCGATAGTTGGGTGCTAAAGGATGGCAAAATTGCTATTCACTTTGCTGGCATGACCCAATATCCAGATGGGACGGTCGCTTAAATGATGTCCATTCAACGCTACCTGACTCGCTGGAAGCCGCTGTCTTGGCTCCTCCTGACAGTGTTAGTGGGAATTTTAACGCTGCTTCCCCTCCGTTTCCCCACCTTCGTTGAACCAGGTTTCACCCAGGCGGTGCCATCAGATGTCGCGATCGCCGCCTCGAATAATGCGAACTTG
>JAIXVO010000468.1 GCA_027482985.1 Cyanobacteriota bacterium | reverse complement strand
TTTCGACTGGCTTTAATTCAGATTGACAGAACCTCGACTCCGCAAGGATTTGAGTATTCATCTCGCCAAGTCATCATTATGCTTGATGCCATCATCATTATCTCATTCATTCTGGCTGGAGCGGGGATTGGTTACAACAGCGTGGAAGATTTGCCCAGCAATGTGTTGTCGCAAGTCACCAACGAAGCGGCTCTGGGTGTTGTTGTGGCCGGGTTTGGAGCCTTACTCGGATTAGCGATGGGGTTGTCTGTCCAACAGGCTTACCGGCGCTTAGAAAAACGCGTTCGCGCCATGCCTGCGGATATCCTCCTGAGTCGGGCGATCGGTCTTGTCATTGGGTTACTGGTGGCCAACCTGCTACTGGCACCCACCTTTTTACTGCCGATTCCCCCGGAATTTTCCTTCATCAAGCCGTTAATCGCGCTGGTGGGCAGCGTCTTGTTTGCCTTTTCCGGCATTTCCCTGGCGGATATTCACGGTCGCGCCTTGCTGCGGCTGATTAATCCCAATTCCTTTGATACGCTGCTGGTGTCGGAAGGGACATTGAAACCCGCCCCCCCGAAATTGTTGGATACCAGTTGCATCATTGATGGACGGTTAGAAGCTTTGCTGGCAACTGGATTTCTGGAAGGGCAAATTCTGGTGCCCCAATTTGTCTTGCAAGAACTCCAGACGATCGCCGATGCTTCCAACGATCAGAAACGCATCCGGGGCAGACGCGGGTTAGACATCCTGAATCGGCTGCGGGAAACCTACCCCGATCGCATCGTGATTAATGCCGCCGACTATGATGACATCGCGACTGTCGATGCCAAACTCGTCAAACTGGCGCAGGAAATCAACGGCACCCTGCTGACCACCGATTACAACCTGAGCAAAGTTGCCACGGTGCAGCAAGTCATCGTCCTCAACATTAATGACCTGGCGCAAGCCGTCCGCCCCAGCTACCTCCCAGGCGACAGTATCGACCTGAAGATTCTCAAGGAAGGCAAAGAACCGACTCAGGGCGTGGGTTATCTCGAAGACGGCACGATGGTCGTGGTCGAAGAAGGTCGCAATTATCTCGGTGGCGAAATTCAGGTGATTGTCACCAGCGCCCTCCAAACCTCCGCCGGACGCATGATCTTCGCCCGTCCCAAAGCCTCAGTCGTCGCCTCTTAGGGAATCGGAATGAGGAATGTAGGGTGTCGTTAGCGCAGCGTAACGCACCGCTTCGGAATGCTGATCATGAACCAACGCTTGCGCGAGAAATCTTGCGATCGCTGCTCCCAACTAGCTTCTGTCCTCTACCGCGTGCAGCACGATGCTTCTGGCACGTGGTCTTTCGTGTGTCCAGACTGTTGGGCGATCGTTAGTTCCGATAACCCCTCCTACGTCTACGGCGGCACCTGGAAAGCGAGGAAGAAGTAGTCTAGCTGTCGCCTGTTCGCTCAAATCTCGTCAGGATTAACCCCCAATTGCCGCAATCGTTCAGCCAATCTTTGCGCCTTGGCTTCGGCAGCTTGCATTTTGGCTTCAGCCACGATCGCTCGCTCGGCACCTGTGGGGATTACCTGACCATCGCGATCGCACCACCGTAACCAGAGGCGGGGCACAGTTTCCTCAAATTCGCCTGCCCATAGCGTCAATCCTAAGCTAACCCGTTCCAGCCAAACTGATTGTCCGACAGTCGTTAAACCTGCTGGGGCTGTCAGTTCGGTGTAACCCAGTGGGGAGATCGTCCAGACCCGTAACAGAGCCGCATTCATTTCAGCGGCACCTTGAATCTGTTGCAAGGGATCAAACACGACGTAATAGGGCACCCCAATTTGGGCGTAAATGTCTCGTTTGGACTGGGTTTTCCCATCCTGCTGAGCCTTCCGACTCAGCGTAACTTCATTCCCTTCCTGATTGGAAACCACTTCAATACAAACTTCCGGCACCTTGCCAAACTCCCACACAAAGTAGGAGCGATCGCGCCGCTCAGCAAAATCTTCCGCCCGTTGCACACCCAAGCTCAAGAACACATCCGGCACGATGGGATCGCCCTTGAGTTGATAGAACAAGCCCACATTAGCCTCCGCGATAAAGGGCAAGGGCACTGCTTGACTGCTATACAGCGGCTCCACTAGCAACCGCTGCTGTTGGGCAGACTGAAAATTATCCACAGGCGTATCGTCCTCGATCACCAGATGCGAAATGTCAGGAGCAGGAATATCAGTGGAATCTAAAAGCTCTTGAGTCATGAACTATCCCAGTCCGATCGCTGAAGTGCTATTGCCTCATTCTAGAACGCTAAATCGGCTGTCGCTGTGCCTTGAACATCGGGGCAGCAGCCAATCCAGGCATTTATGTCGAAATCGTTTCTGAGACAACTTCTTGCAAGTACTTGAGGATCGCCATGACTGCGTAAAGATCGTTGCCTGGATTAATGAGGGAGAAGAGCCGTGACAGTCCGTATTCAGAGTTTTCCTGTCTAACGAGTTTCAAAAATAAGAATTCGGTGCCATTGGAAACTAGCCCATAGATGGGACGATCCGTGTGAGGACTCGCCATCATGTGAAAGAGTGCCTGGGGTAAAGCTGCCGTCACATTTAAGCTTTGCCGTTTTGCCTCCAATACCACAATCCATAATTGCTGATGGAGTACCAGCAAATCGATTTTGCCGCGAATTAACTCATCCTCTGCTTCGATCAGGATTTCAACCACTGCTTCAGTCACAGGCACAAATGGATAGCGTGCCAGCCCCGCTAATGACAGAAGGGGCGATAACACAAACAGCTTCACGACTTCTTCGGTCGAGCTATGGTCAACAATACTCAAGAAGTCCAGGCGAATGCGATCGAGCCATTGCTGTTCCGAGGGTGAGATGGGCGTGTCGGCTGGTTGCCACTCTGGAAAAAACTGCAAATCCCAGGTCTGCTGTAACCGGAATTGGGTCTTCACCTGAGGCAAGGTGAGTGTACTGGCCTGGATGACCTGAACCATAATTCCCCCAAAGTAAATGATTGAAAGCGTGTCATCAATGCACTATTGCAACGTCGTTTTGGAGACCATGCGAGTCTTTTTGCGATCGCCTTCGCTCAATTCTTCTCCAGCTTGCAAACGAGTGGCGGTGTTTTGAAGCACGGTTGCCGCTTCCTGATCCCCCATCTGGAGAGCGGTTTGGGCGGCAGTTTGGAGCATTGTCACGGCACCGCCCATATCCCCCTGCTTGATCTTGGTTTCGGCAATCTGGGTTTGGCGGTACTTGGCTAGGGCGAAAACGTGTTGCTGGACTTGCGGATCGGGGTTGGGGTGCCAGTTTTGGATGGATTCGACATAGACCGAAAGCGGTTCTGACTTCAGCCCTGCCGTATCGGTCGCGGGATTGTCATAACGGACTTGCAGTTGGGCGATCGCGTGTTGACCAACGGGCAATTGCTCCAGGTAGAGATTCAGCAGCACGATGCGGGGGGTGTCCACCATCAAGTCGCCCAAGCGCACGATCAGGTCATTCCCCTCGCGGACAATCGGCAGTTCAATTGTGTCGGGGGATACCTGGGCGATCGGCTTCGTTGCCGCCAACCACACCCCAGGCGAGAGCGTGATCACCAGATGCCCATTCGTCAGTCCCACAGATTGGAGGCGATTGAATAAGCGACCAAATTCGGCCACCGCCTGTTCGGGAAACTGGATGTAGGACATGGTGCCGCCGCCCGCATCGGCAATGCTTTCCAAAATGTCCTGATTCCAGGAGTCGCCAAAGCCGAGAGTGTTGATCGTGAGGTTGTAACCGGCTGCGAGTTTGGCTAACTTGAGGCAGCGATCGTTATCCCCATGTTCGTTTTCGCCATCCGTCAGCAAAAAGGCTTGGGAAATCGTACCCTGCTTGGCTTTCGCCAGTTCTTCAATCCCCAGCCGAATCCCTTCATCGATCGCCGTCCCCCCACTGGCTTTGAGCTGATTAATTTGCAATTTCACACTGGCGGGATTGTCGAGTTCCTGATTCGGGAGCAACACCTTGGCCTTGTGGTCGAACCCAATGATGGAAATGCGATCGCCCAACGCCAACCGATCCACAATCCGTTGCGCCGCATCCCGCACCGTTTCCATCGGTCGCCCACTCATCGACCCACTGTGATCCAGAATCAGACTTAGATTCAGCGGCGCACTGCTGTGGGTATCATCCGCGATCGCCGCGATCGAGACCGCCAATTGCCGCTGACTCGTCGCCTGCGTCGCATCCACACTGGCATCACTCAGCCCAAACTGTAATCCAACTCGCATCGCCCACCCATCCTTCTGTGTGACAAGACCCTAAACCCATTCACCCGTAATTTCACCCACTCCGCCAGCTTACCCTCAGCATAGCGGTGATCCCTACCTGCCATCTCCATGCCCCGCTCCCCCGGTCACGCTACTATGAATAGACAGCGCTCTTGTTGCAAAAAAGAGAATAACCATATGTCACCGATCCAGGCTGCTCAATCTCCTTATTATGGAGACGCATCTTTTCGCACTCCGCCCCCAGACTTGCCATCCTTGCTGTTGAAGGAGCGGATCATTTATCTGGGGTTGCCCCTGGTGTCCTCTGATGATTTTAAGCGGCAACTTGGGGTTGATGTGACCAAGCTGATCATCGCGCAACTGCTGTACTTGCAGTTCAACGATCCCGACAAGCCCATTTTCTTTTACATCAACTCTACGGGCACATCCTGGTATACAGGCGACGCGATCGGTCAGGAAACGGAAGCCTTTGCTATCTGTGACACGATCAACTACGTCAAGCCGCCCGTCCATACAATCTGCATTGGGCAGGCGATGGGTACTGCCGCGATGATTCTATCGGCAGGCACGAAAGGCTTCCGGGCCAGTTTGCCGCACGCCACGATCGTTCTCAACCAGCCCCGTATGGGCATGGGTCGCAGTCAGGCCACGGATATTCAAATTCGGGCGAAGGAAGTGCTGGCGAATAAGCAAGCGACGCTGGATATTTTGTCGCGCAACACCGGACAGGCACCCGAAAAGATCGCCAAAGATACCGATCGCATGTTGTACCTGACCCCACCTCAGGCCAAAGAATACGGCATCATCGATCGCGTGCTGGAAAGCGCCAAAGAACTGCCCAAGCAAATTCCTGCATTCACCTAACAGCAAGGTCTGCTCCTATGGATGAAATCATGCGTGTTCCGTACAACATCCCTGGCAGTCCGAACTGGCAGTGGGTCAACATTTACACGCGCTTGAGTTTAGAACGCATTATTTTTCTGAATCAACCCGTCACGGCAGGACTGGCGAATTCCCTCGTCTCTGCCCTGCTGTACCTAGATTCGGAAGACCAAAGCAAACCAATCTACATTTACATCAACTCCTACGGCGATCCGGTGGCCTCCGGCATGAGTGACGAGAGTTCTGGCTTAATGTCGGTGGCGGCAGGGTTGGCGATTTACGACACGATGCAACACGTCAAGTCGGAAATTGTCACCATCTGTTTGGGACAGGCGATCGGGATGTCGGCGCTGCTGTTGTCTTCGGGCACGAAAGGCAAACGCGGCAGCCTCCCCCATTCCATGATTGCCCTCAACCACACGCTGTCAGGCACTCGCGGTCAGGCCAGCGATATTCAGGTGAATGCCAAAGAAGTGATTGCCAAACGCGCCCTGATTCTCGAAATCCTGGCTCAAAATACGGGACAGTCGATTGAGAAAATCGCCAAGGACATGGATCGGACTTTTTACATGACCCCTCAGCAGGCGCAAGAATACGGCCTCATCGATCGCGTCCTGGAAAGTCCTAAAAACTTTGCGCTACCTGCCGCTACGGTGATGCGTTAATCGCCCTGCCTCTCATTCCTCAATTAAGGAGCTTTGCTATGCCAATTGGTATTCCCAGTGTTCCCTACCGCTTGCCGGGTGGGGGTTATGAGCAATGGATCAGCATTTACGATCGCTTGTTTCGGGAGCGCATCATCTTCTTATCGGAAGAAGTGGATGACAACATTGCGAATGCGATCGTCGCCTATCTGCTGTATCTCGACTCTGATGACCAGACCAAGCCGATCTACCTCTATATCAACTCTCCCGGTGGTTCAGTCACCGCAGGCATGGCGATTTTTGACACCATGCAACACATTAAGTCCGAAGTCGTGACGATTTGTGTGGGTTTGGCCGCGTCGATGGGTGCCTTCTTGCTGGCGGCTGGCAGTAAAGGTAAGCGGTTAGCCTTACCCCATGCCCGCATCATGATTCACCAACCGCTGGGCGGCAGTCGGGGTCAGGCCACGGATATTGAAATCGAAGCCAAAGAGATTTTGCGGATTCGGCATCAGTTGAACGTGTTGCTGGCGGAAAAGACGGGTCATCCCCTGGAAAAAATTGAGCGGGATACCGATCGTGACTACTTCCTGTCGGCTCAAGAAGCCAAAGACTATGGCTTGATTGACCAGGTGATTGAAACCATCAATTCTTAGTAATTCTGGGAATCATTCGCCAAATTGCCTGAGCGATGGCAGAATTCATATATTTCTGTCCATCGCTTGTTCATGAACCTGGTTGATTGCTATCGAGTGTTGGGGCTGTCCACGGGGGCAACCTTTGGTGATATCAAAGCCTCCTACCGTCAGCTTGCCCGCCGGTATCATCCGGATGTGAGCGCTGGAGATCAGCAGGCGAAAGATAAATTCATCGAAATTACTGCCGCCTACAAGTGTTTGCTCAATACCTTGATGGATGCCGCAGCCGGACAACATCCCGGTTATGTGTCGCCGCCCGTTGCCCCCCGGCGACCGCCCCCTCCACCGCC
>JAIXVO010000760.1 GCA_027482985.1 Cyanobacteriota bacterium | reverse complement strand
GTCGATTCCAGGGTCAGGGTGTAGGACGCCATATTTCCCTGGGCATCGCAGGTGACCAGATGGGTGGTCGAGGTGCCGGTCGGCCCCTCGGAGCGAGCCACGGGGAACGGCCCGGTCATGCTGGGGCTGGGGTCGCTCTGGTAGGGCAGCGGGTTACCCGCCACAGCGCGAACGGCTTGACCTGCCTCGGGGGCGCGATCGCCCATCCGGGCCCGCCGAGCTTGGATAAAGTCGGCACTGCGTAGGCCGGGCAGGGGCACATCCACGTATTCTGGGTCGCCCAGGTAGGCATTGCGGTCAGCAAACGCCAGCCGCTCGGCTTCAATGACCCGGTGCCATGCGATCGCGATCCTTCAGATAAATCACCATGAAACCGCCCCCGCCAATGCCGCCCGAGAAAGGAACCGCCACGCCCAGGGCGGCGGCGGTGGCCACGGCGGCATCAATGGCACGGATCACTTGTAATACAATTGTATAAGAGTGTTCTAGCTTAAGAGGGTGTTTGAAAAGGGTTGTCCCAGGTATAGTTTGCCGCCAAGAGACAGCAAAAACGCTGAATTTTGAGGACATTAGCCTACGACCTAGGTATGACCTGAGCCGCTATGACGCTATTTAGCTTTTCAAATAACCTCTAGGGACTCATCCAGCGTGTTGGTTGACTAGCCCGCTGGGCTGAGCTCAGTCTTTTTGGTTAGGATGTTTTATTAGATAGAAGACTCTAAGAAGTGGCCGCCCCAAGATTTCTTTCTGGCCTGTTGGTGTCCTAGCCTATTGGTGTACTTTCTATGACCTTAGCGATTGGCGAAATTGTTCGCAATGGGGTGGTCTTTGACATGAAGAATTGGAATGGAAACGTTGCCAGTGAGGACAGTTTACCGCAAGTGGTAGATCGTCTGTTTGACCTATTAGATCAGCGACAGATTAGTTATCTGTTAGTGGGTGGCGTTGCCCTGCTGAGCTATGTCGACGGTCGCAACACCCAGGATGTAGACTTTATTCTGGCCCGGCAGTCCCTGAGCGAGCTGCCAGAACTGGTGGTCGCTGAAGAGGATCAAAATTTTGCCAGGGCAGCTTTTGAGCAGCTACAGGTCGATTTACTGTTAACGAAGAACCCTTTATTCAAGCTCGTTTTACAAAACTATTCTACGGAGAGATTGTTTGGCAATCGCACAATTTACTGTGTCACGGTAGAAGGCCTGGTATTACTCAAACTCTATGCGCTGCCCTCTCTCTATCGCCAAGGGCAGTTTGATAAGGTCAGCATCTATGAGAGCGACATTACGCTTCTAATGCTCCGTTACCCCGTAGATGTAGATGCTCTAGCAACCATTCTCAAACGCTATATCTTGGCAACAGGTTGGGTAGAGCTTGAGCAGATTATCGACGATATCCAAGCTCGTATGGCTAGATTTCAACAACGGCAGGTCACCTTAGAGCAAGAGCCTGAAGGAGAACCGTAACCGAGATTCCCCTAACCTTGCGATCGCGTTCCTTGGCTCGATGCTGTTTTCCCTAAACCAACCATGCTGAACCACACCTACGATTCTCCAGTCGCTGCGTTGTTGAGCTACGGCGAGTGTAAATCCGACAACGCCAAAGACTGGCCCAACTACGGGCAAGAGCTGGGGCTAACCGCAGAGCACATCCCCACCCTGATTCAGATGGTGCAAGATGAGCAGCTTTGGGAGCTCTTCACGAACAACTTCGACCACGAAGATGAGTTCATAGACGCAGGCTTAGACCCTGAGCAGGCGCTTTGGGCCCCCATCCATGCCTGGCGGGCGCTAGGGCAGCTGCAAGCCGTCGAGGCGGTTAAACCCCTGGCTCAAGTTTTACGCCAGCACCCGATTGATTGGTGCTGGGAGGAACTACCCCAGGTGTTTGCCCTGATCGGGGCCGAGGCCCTTGATCCCCTAGATGAGTTGCTCTCGGCCCCCATAGACTACAAGAACTACAACTGCAAGATCACCCTGGCGGCTGGAGTGGGCGCAATTGTGAAAGCATCTCCGGGTCTGCGCGATCGCGGCGTGGAGGTGCTCACCCAGCAGCTCAGCCACTACAAAACCCACCACCGCACGCTCAACGGTGCGCTGATCAGCGAGCTGATGGATCTTGAGGCTGTGGAATCTGTGGCGGTGATGGCGGCGGCCTACCAGGCTAAAAAAGTTGATGAAATGTTTGTGGGGTCGTGGCCCAGGGTGCAGGTCGATCTGGGGCTCAAGCAAGAGTCTGACTTTACCCCCGAAGAACTCTCGATTCACTACACCCCCGAGCAGGAGCAGAGCCTAGCAAACCTGCGGGCCTATCTAGACCGCCAAAAGCTCAGTGCCCTTGAGTTGGGCTTGCCCATGCGGCGATCGGCGTTTGAGTTTGAAAAGCCAGCAGAATTTAAAGATTTTGCCGCCCAGGTCGGCCCCAAAAAGCTGGCGGATAAAGCTGGCTTTGGCAGCGGGGCAAAGTCAGGCTCCAAAAAGAGCAAGAAAAAGAAGAAATAGCGCTGGGCCCATCCAGGATAGTTGGGTCGTTGAAAACGCATCCGCATCAAGGACACTTCTGCCAGAGCACCGTCAAAAGTATTAGCCAAAGTATTAGCCTCTGGGCCATGATGGTTCTTGGTAGCCATTTACTAAACTCTGATGACCACTCCCCTTCACGTGCTTGTAACCGGTGCCACTGGGCGCACTGGCAGGTTAGTTGTACAAAAGCTTCGGCAGCGCCCGGAGCAGTTTACGGTCAGGGGCTTGGCCCGGTCTGGGCAAAAAGCCAGCGATCTATTCGGCACCACGGCAACTGTCTACCTGGGCGACATTTCCGAGCCAGAGACCCTACAGCCAGCTCTGGAGGCCTGCGACGCCCTGGTTATTCTCACCAGCGCTGTCCCCCAAATGGCGGCTCCGCCAGAACCAGGCCAGCGGCCAGAATTTATCTACCCCGAAGGGGGAACGCCGGAACAGGTTGACTACCAGGGCCAGATCAACCAAATTGAAGCGGCTAAAGCCGCTGGGGTCAAGCACATCGTTCTGGTCGGGTCGATGGGCGGCACCAACGAGCAACACCCCCTCAACCGCATGGCCAACGGCAACATTTTGATCTGGAAGCGGAGGGCAGAAGCCTACCTGATTGACTCGGGTCTGGATTACACCATCATTCGCGCTGGGGGGCTCCAGGATCAGCCGGGGGGGCAGCGGGAGCTGATTGTCGGCAAGGACGACACGCTGCTGGCCCACCCTCCCGATGGCATCCCTACCGCCATCCCCCGTGCCGATGTGGCCGAGGTGGTGGTGCAGGCTCTGCTAGTGCCCGCAGCCCGCAATAAGGCCTTTGACGTGATTGCTAAGCCCGAGGGGGCACCTGGGGCCGTGGTTACGACAGACTTCGAGGCCTTGTTTGAACAAACGACCCCAGGGCTATAGATAGTTTTAGAGCCAATGACTGAACGACGGCTGGGCAAGTATTTGACGCTGGAGGAGTTCTGCACCTGTACCCAGACTTACCAGCGGTTTGCTGACCAGATTGACCCGTTTCCCAAAAACCTGGAGGAGACGTTGCCAGCCCTAGAGGCACTGTGCCAGAACATCATTGACCGGGTAATTGGTGGGTTTGGGCGCGATTCTCCTTCTGCTGAGGCCGACGCTGCGCGAACGGAGAGGCTACGCCAACGCTTCCACCTCACCTATGGCTTTTGCTCGGTGGATCTGAAGCGGTGGCTGGCGAAGAAGGACCCGCTGACGGGGAAGAAGCACGGTGTCGCTACCCCAAGCCTGGATGCAGCAAAGCTGCCGCTTACGCGAACAGCACATGGCCCATGAGGTGAATCGGCATGGGCGGTATTTTTGTCAGCGCCTCGGTGCCGCCTGCGATTTTCGTATCCTTGGTCTGCCCATCAATGCTCTGGTGGAGTGGATTGTGGCTCAGGGACTGCCGTTTGACTCGATCTACTTCTACGGAGCAGATCGCCCCATCCACATCAGCTATGGCCCCCAGCACAAGCGCGATATTTGGGCCTTTACCGAATGGGGGACACCGAAGCGGTACCGTCCTGATTGGTCATAATTCAACCAAATGCTGTTCAACTTGCCAGAGCTGATCCGCCGTGAGCCACTCCGGCTGAAACCTAAGAAGGTCGATGCGTAAGTCTGGGTCGATGTCCCGCAGCACATCGAACGCTTTCCACGACTCATCAAACTTTTCCCAGTAGACCAGGGTGATATCTGACCAGTAGTTCAACGG
>JAIXVO010000563.1 GCA_027482985.1 Cyanobacteriota bacterium | reverse complement strand
TTACCCATTACCCATTACCCTTCTAGCCAATCAAAAATCCGCTCCAACTGCTCCAGCGACACTAACCCGTATTGCCAAAGAATCATGGGGAGGGGGCCAGAGTCTTGTTGACTATGACGCAGGGCAAAGGCGATGGATTTTGCCGAAATGTCTAATTCTTCCTGCAAGAAGTTAACTAATTGACTGGTACGTTCCTGCGCCACGACTGAACCCTTCATTGCTTACGGTTTCCTCATCCTGTCAATAACCTTGTTTGATCGAGAGATTTTGCATTTGAGCGATCGCCCTGCTGGTGCCAACCCTTGCCTGCTCACCGCAAATGGCGGATTGGCTGACCATGATAGACGACCGCTTGCGGATTCACTTCATCCATCCGAGTCACCTGACTGGGTGAGTTGGGTAACTCGCGCGTTCACTCCATCACGCAAACGGCTGTCACTTCTGCCTTGAGCGGTTTAAGCCCCAGGGTTCAGTCGGCAACCGTCTGAATGTCCCTCTGTTAAATCACAAATCTCAAAAATTGATTTTAAATTTTGATTGCAATTTGGGAATTTAGTAAAAGTCGGGGTTATTGGGTGGGCAGTGTCCCAAAGAGGGTGCCGTACATGAGGCGGTAGAGGTCGGTATTGTCGATCGTGCCCTGGATCAAGTTGGCGTTGAGGCCATCGGCTTTGGCAACGATCGCCCCGGCACTGTCATTGCCTCCTGACCAGGCGATCGCGAAGGGGAATCGCTGCCCTTTGGCATCGGGAGCGGCCAGGAAGGGGAGGGTGCTGGTGCCATCGCGACCATCGATTGGAGCACCATTCTGGTTGGTGGCGGGCAGTTTTTGATTGAGGGGCATGGCTGATACTGTTTCGCCCAATACTTCCAGACCCCCAGCGTCACTATCAGCAGCTGTCAGGACGAGCGTGTTGGGATGCTGATCGGTGTAGGTGAGGGCAACGGCGATCGCGTCATCTGCCCGTTTCACTGCTTCGATCGCCCCTTTCGCATTATTCGCATTCGAGAAGTTATCTGTCCCTTCTTCTTCCAACACCACCAAAAAGGGTTGCCCTTTCCGATTCAAACCCCGGAGCGCCACCTGGAGCATTTCCGCCACGCTGGGAGCGCTGGCCTCGTAGGTGGGCAAAATTTGCGTACGGAGGGCTTCCTCCGCCATATCGTTATAAGTATCTTCCGCCGCAAACACGCCCAGAATTTTGGTCGTGGTATCCGGTAGTGCCAGCAATTCGTCCCGGTTATAGACGACGGTATAACCTTTCTGTTGCGCCAGTTCAATCAAATTCAGCCCATCCTCGCGCCGACTTTGAGACGGTTTGGCATAGCGTCCGGCAGTCCCTTTGGGCAAATACCAGACTTCGCCGCCGCCCAAAATTACATCCACACCCGATTCCACAACTTGCTTCGTGATTTCGGCATTTTCCCGCCGACTTTTCACCTTCGCCACAAATGCCCCGGTGCCAGGTTCGCTGATGATGCCAGAGTTAATCAGCGCCGTCCCGTAATTCTGGGCGATCGCGGTCTGCATGAGCGTCTCTGGTTTCCCCGCTGCCGCCACAATCGGTTGACCCGCCGCATCCAGCCCAAAGGAATCTGCCGCCACTTTGACCCCCGTCGCATGCGTGACTGCCCCTGCATTCGAGGTGCCCGTCAGTTGATTTTGCAGATGTCCCAGGTAAATCGCCTGATGCGACAACCGATCCCAGTTCAACCGACCATCGGGCCCGTAGTACAAAAATCGGGCTGCCCCCCAATGCGCCGGACTGGTGCCATCGGGATGAATGAAGATGACATTCCCTTTGGCGATCGCCCCCGATTTGGCAAAGGGATCGGTGCCATTCGTACCCATTTGGCAGGCGACACAGGTGAAGAGTGCCAGCAAGAACAGCAGCGATCGACGATGCAACAGTCTGGTAAATTTCACGCGGTCTCACCCTTATGAACCTGGCCAGAAAAACTGGCATTGCTGTAGTCGCAAAAGTCATGATGCGTTACGGCGTTGCCTAACACATCCTACAGGTGCTTTGTGGGTTTCGAAAATGCCTTAGAACGCAATCTGCTGTAACCAATCGACGATCGCCGGATTCACCGCGTTGGGATTCTCGTCGTGGGGACAGTGCCCCGTGTTGGGAATCGGGATGAAGGTGATCGGCTGAGTCTCAGCGAGAGTTTGATAGATTTTGGCACCCGCGATCGGGGTCCAGGGATCAGCTTCGCCCCACAGCACCAGGATGGGTTTGTCGATTTGAGGCAGGAGTTCGGCGGGGGTGGGGCCAGGAGGCGCAGTCAGGACAGCGGCAAACACCTTTTGGGCACCCGCTTCACAGGAAGGCTCGTAGATCAGGTCGATCAGTTCATCGGTGACGGCTTCGCGATCGCGATAAACCTGCTGCAAAGTCCGGCGAAGTCTCGGCTTCTGGCGAATCAGGTTAAACAGAAAGGGGCCAATCAGATCCGAAGTCACCACTTTGGTAAAAGTGCCCATCATCACCCGTAACGGTAGCGGCAACTCTTCGGGACGGTGGTTCAACCCCCCGGCACAATTCAGCAGAACGCCTCCAGCGGCAATTTCGGGATATTCCGCCAGTACCATGAGGCAGAGTAGCCCCCCAATGGAGTTGCCGACGAAAATGGTGGGTTCGTTGATGTGAGTCGCCCAAAAAGCTTTGAGTTGGTCGCGCCAGAGTTCGACGGTGTAAGCAATGGGCGGTTTTTCGGCATAACCAAAGCCTAGCAGGTCGATCGCAAACACTTGGTAACCCGCCGCCGCTAACACGGGAATATTCTTGCGCCAGTGCCCAATCGACGCACCAAAACCATGCACTAATAAGAGAGGGCGACCATTGCCAGTGACGGTGTAGGGAATTTTGTAACCCTGCCAGTTCCAGGTCAGTTTTTCCAGAGGAGGGGTTGATTCAAGTAACACGACAATTTTTGATGAAGTTTCTTAAACTCTTCCATGATAAAAGGAATTCTGCGGACGCTTTGCAGTTTTTATGACTTCTGACCTTCAATTTCCCTGGCAACAGACCGCCATCATCCACCATACCCAGCGCTTACTGAGTAGTTTTCACCACTGGACGGGCTTTCCGCTGCTGGATGCGACTGGCACCCCAGAAATCCTGGCGCAAAAATTATTTGCCGCGCCCTTTGTCGTCGTTTCCCACGGCACCCAGGCCGATCCCATCCTGAATTATGGTAACCAGATTGCCCTCACCCTCTGGGAAATGGATTGGAAACAATTCACCCAAACCCCTTCTCGCCTGACCGCTGAACCGATCGCTCAAGCCGATCGCGATCGCCTCCTGCAACGTGCCCGTGAGCGAGGCTACATCGATGACTACGAAGGCGTACGAATTTCCCACACCGGGAAACGCTTCTACATCCGCAACGTAATTTTGTGGGGGGTGCTCGATGCCGCCGGAACCCCCTGTGGGCAAGCCGCTACCTTCAACCAATGGGAAATGCTTTAAGGTCATCAGCATGGATCTGCCCCTGGTTTACCATCCCGATTACGTCGCTCCCTTGCCGCCCGGACATCGCTTCCCGATGCCCAAATTTCGGCTGCTCTATGAACAACTGCTGGCGGATGGTGTTGCGGACCCATCCCAATTCCACATTCCGGAACGGCCCCCCACCGATTGGATTGAATTGATCCATATACCGGAATACGTCCGAGACTACTGCGAAGGCACCCTGGATGCCAAAGCTCAACGCCGAATCGGGTTGCCCTGGAGTCCGGAGTTAGTGAATCGGACTTGCGTGGCGGTGGGGGGGACGATTCTCACGGCAAAATTGGCATTGGAGTGTGGGTTAGCTTGCAATACGGCAGGCGGCACCCATCATGCCTTTCCCGATTACGGATCGGGATTTTGCATTTTCAATGATATGGCGATCGCGATTCGCGTTCTGCAACAACAGGGCTTGATCCAAAAAGTGCTGATCGTCGATCTGGATGTGCATCAGGGCGACGGCACCGCCTGGATCTTTCGGGATGATCCCACCGTCTTCACCTTCTCCATGCACTGCGAAGTCAATTTTCCCGGCACCAAACAACACAGCGATCTGGATGTCCCGTTGCCAGCAGGCATGGAAGATGACGCATATCTCCAAACCCTGGCAAACTATTTGCCCGATTTACTGACCCAGGTTCAGCCCGATCTCGTGGTTTACGATGCTGGGGTCGATCCGCATCGGGGCGATCGCCTGGGTAAACTCGCCCTCACCGACTCCGGTCTTTTCCGTCGCGAGATGCAAGTCCTCACCACCTGTATCAGTCAGGGCTACCCTGTCGCCTGTGTGATCGGGGGCGGTTATGCCGATGACATGACCGCCCTCGTTTATCGCCACTCGCTGCTGCATCGTGCTGCCAGTGAGGTCTATCGGCGCTCAGGGTAGGCGCAAGTAGGCGCGATCGCCCTTACAGGCCCGTCTCCGGATCGTGCGGAACGGCATTCGGATCAACGCCCATGGGAGAGACATAATCGCGGAATAGGGTAATTTGTTCGGCAAACTCTAGTCCCTTGATTTGTTCAAACACTTGCTGCCCTTGCGGATTGAGTTCGTAATCAGCCGGGAAGGGCACCACGCGGCCCGTGTCCATTTCTTGCGATAAGCGATACCAAAACAGCAGTTTCGTCGTGTCGCCCAACGCCCCATATTCTCGCGCAATCAGACTGTTCTTCCGCTCAATCAAATCTCGTTGCAGTTGCAATTGTTCGTCGTGAGACAATTCCAGCACTTGATTCAGTAAGCCTTCAGCGATCATGGGCGATACCGTACTGGCTCCAGGAGCGGCTGGCGTAATGGCATGCCCCATTTCTTTGTAAATGAACCAGAACAACGCCAGTTGTTGATCGGTTGCCAAACTTTGCATCGTTTGTAAAATTCCGGTAGCCGTATTGGATTGCGTGAAGGTCATAAATAATCTCTCGATCTCATCGCTGTTCACAGTATCAGGATGAGTTGATGAATCCGACTGGCTGAGGGCAGAAGCGATCGTGTGTCCAAAGGGAGGTGAGCAGCTATCACTCCTTGTGATCTCGATCGCACTCCCGGCTGACACCAAACAGCAAACACTTTGTTTTTTCTCACGGGTGAGTGTGTTGAAATTCACGCGGGACACCGATATTCATCACCTCTCATACCAGGGGCAAGCGCAATGATTATATCTGTAAGGATCAATCACTTAGCCCCCCGAAAAAACTATGCAACTCACTTCCTGCCCCCTAGACTTTCTCACTTACGATTTTTCTGTGAACGAGTCCCCGACCCTCATCCTTGACCCAGATCCCACCGAAGACACCCTCATCTTAGTGAGCGATGAAGAGCCGCAGAATCATCAATTGTTCGATCAGGAGGAAATCGAAATTGCAGATCAAGCAAGAACTCAGATTGTGACTGAGCAGAAAACTTACATCCTAAGTCAGCAAAAGACTTACATTCTAAGTCAACAAAAGACTTACATCACGAATGAACAAAAAACTAAAATCGAACTGGATTCTGACTCTGAGATTCATTACTAAAGAATGTCAATTTCAAGGATTTTAATCTTACCTTGAACAGCATCACGAATCTACTTGAAAAGAAAATCCTGAGGTGCGTTAGGCGTTGACGATAACGCACCTTACTCATGGGAAAATAATTTGCAGACAAAATCTCAAGGCTGTAGACAAATCTTGATTGTAGGTTGGGTTGAACACCGTGAAACCCAACACCAGCCTATGTCTAGCGCTTGAATACTGCCGTAATGATCACAGTTAAAGTCGCAGAGGCAATCAGGGTAAACGCCAATTGCACGACCCATTGAGTCGCTTGTTGATAGTTGCCAAAGCGATCGTTCGATCGCTCCAGTTCTTGAGAGAACCGCTCCTGCTCTTGAGAGAGCTTATCCAGACGATTAATCACATCCGTCAAGGTGGGTTCTGGGGATTCAGTGGAGTTCGTCATCGCTGTTTGCTCTGTGCATAGCTTTAGTTTAACTATGTAAGCCACAAATTTGCTGCGTGCGCCCAATTCCAGTCGATCGCCCGGAGTGCTAACCAATCGGGGTGTAGTCTAGCAACAGGGTAGTGGGAATGACTTGGCATGAACCAGTGGAAGCGAATCGGTCAGCAATGGGGACAGCGAATCGGGCAGTTTTGGCGACGTTGCGCCTGGTACTGGCAACTGCTCATCATCAGCAGTTTGCTTATTATTGTGGTGCGATCGCTACCCTACCTTGCACCCATTCGCGCCACGGACATTCAACAAGATCAGCAAGCGGTGGAATTCGTCGATCGCAGTGGTCTGCCCCTGGGGACGATTCTCACCCGCGATCAGGAACACACGGTCGCTGTCCCGCTGTCGCAAGTCTCGCCCCACTTTCAACAGGCGATTCTAGCCGCTGAAGACCAACGTTTCTATCAACATGGGGCATTGGATGAACGGGCGATCGCCCGCGCCATCCTGGAGGCAATTCAAGCTCGGCAAGTTGTCAGCGGGGCTTCCACCATCACCATGCAACTGGCGCGGATGATCGATCCGGTACCCTTTGGGATTCCAGGCAAACTGCGGGAAATTTGGACGGCATGGCGCTTGTTTGCTGGGATGACACGGGCCGAAATTTTGCAGGCTTACATCAACCGCTTACCGATGGGCAGCAATATTTATGGCGTGGAAGCGGCGGCTCGCATTTACTTTGGCATTCCCGCCAGTGATTTGACGATCGCCCAAGCCAGCCTCCTCGCCGGCATTCCCAACGATCCCAACAATTTGCAACCCTACGATCGCCTGATTCCGCTCAAACGTCGCCAAGCCTATGTGCTCAAT
>JAIXVO010000415.1 GCA_027482985.1 Cyanobacteriota bacterium | reverse complement strand
TGATGTCAGGCGCATCGGCAGTCCAAAAAGATGTGCTACCGTTTTGCATTACTCGCAGTGTCAGTCCGAATACGATCATGGGGTTGAATGTGGTGGGGTTACGCCGCGCCGGATTTACGCCCAGCGATCGCCGGATGTTGAAACAAGCGCTGATGGTGATTTACAACTCTGGGTTGAATGTGTCGCAGGCGATCGACAAGCTGGAACAGGATTTTGAGTCGGAATTGATTCAAGAACTGTGCGATTTTATTCGCGGCTCGAAACGGGGCATTTGTAAATTCTTCAAGCGGGGTACTGCTAGCGATTTGGAAGATGGCAGTTTTGATTGACCCAATGCCCTCACCCCCAACCCCTCTCCCAGCGGGCGAGGGGAGCCAGAACCAGGGCTTGTCCCCTCTCCTGTGGGAGAGGGCTAGGGTGAGGGCGGTTCCGGGCAGGGCAACTTTAACCCATCTATAACTGATCCAAACTGGGCACGCGATTCATGCAGACGGCTGACTCAGATTCCCTTTTATCGTTTCAAGCACGGCTGGATGCGGCTGAACTGACGCGCGCCATGGGTCTACTCTGGGCGCTGTCGGCGGGCTTGATTGCACTGGATGGGTTTGACTTTTTCATCATTGGTGTGGCGTTGCCCTTCCTGCAACAAGATTTTGGCTTGAATCCCACCCAAATGGGCGCGATCGCGGTGGCAGCGATCGCGGGTTCTCTCTTTGGCTCTCTCCTGTTAGGGCCATTAACTGATCGGATTGGGCGACAACAAATGCTGCTGGCGGATGTAGCGCTGTTTGTGCTTGCCACTGCGGGTACTACTTTTGCCTGGGATGCGGTGTCGCTGATCGGGTTTCGGTTTCTGGTGGGAGTGGCGATTGGGGCAGATTATCCCATCAGCGTGGCGTACATCACGGAAAATGTGCCGGCTCGATTGCGGGGACGCTTAGTAATTAGTGCGTTTACCTTTCAAGCCGTGGGCGCATTGGGCGGGGCGCTGACGGGATTGGCAGTGATCGCTGGGTTACAACATTTGTTTCCCGATGACCTGGCGGCGATCGTGCCCCTGGCTTGGCGCGGGATGTTGGGAGTGGGACTGGGACTGGCGATCGCGGTGGGGATTTTCCGCTTCACCTTCTTGCTAGAAAGTCCATCCTATTCTCTGGCAAGGGGAGATTACGATGCGGCTTCCAAAGCGGCGACGATTCTGCTGGCTGAACCCATCCGTCTCACCCCCACCACCGATCCGCCCGTACTCGCACCTGCCCTGCCTTACACGGCACTCTTTGCCCCTGCTTACCGTCGTCGGACGCTGTTTGCGGCGCTCCCCTGGTTTCTGCAAGACATTGCCACCTATGGTATCGGCATCTTTACACCGACAATTATTGCGACGCTGGCTCTAGCTCAAGAAAATAACTTTTTGATGCAGCAAATGGCAGCGGTGCGAGGTGCGGCGATCGTGGATTTATTTCTGATTGCCGGATTTTTGCTGGCGATCGCCCTAATTGACCGAGTAGGGCGCGTCCGGTTGCAGATTATCGGCTTCATTGGGATGGCGATCGGGTTGCTGATCCTGGCGGCGGCGAGTCTGGTGCCAGTGGATTCCAGCCTCCAGATGGGGTTGGTGTTTGGCGGCTTTTTCCTGTTTAACCTGCTGATGAATGCCGGACCGAATGCCACCACGTTTTTGCTGTCGGGAGAAGTGTTTCCGACTTCGATTCGCGCCAGTGGGGCGGGGTTGGCAGCCGCGATCGCGAAGGCTGGCGCAGTCTTGGGCACTTTTGCTCTGCCGCTCGTCCAACGGCAATGGGGGGTGTTCAGCCTGCTCGTGGGATTGGCGGCAGTTTGTCTGCTGGCGGCGGGACTGACCTACGGGTTGCGGGTTGAGACGGGCGGGCGATCGCCGACCCAGGCATCCCCTCCAGCATCAACCCACCCGAACGTGCAATAATAAGCCGATTGTTTGGTTAATGCTCTGGTTTGACGATGAGGAGATGGTGCGGACTTTGCCCGATAATGCGCCCAATGAGGTAATGGATTTAGTCCCAGTTGTGCTGAATGGGGGGACTCCTTTTAACTTTCAACTGCCTGACCCGGAAGACGATCGCATTGCTGATCATGACTTTCAGCAGCAGATTGAGCAGGCGTGGCAGGTGTGCGATCGCTTTGACCTGCAAACAGACATTTGGCGGGGGCGGATTTTGCGGACGGTGCGCGATCGCGAAAAACGGCAGGGAGATGGGCGCGGCACCGGCTTTTTAAACTGGCTCAAAGATCGGGAAATTAGTAAAAGTCAGGCGTATGCCTTGATTGAAGTTGCCAACAGTGCCGATACGTTGATGGAAGGCGGTTTTCTGGAGCCGGAAGATGTCAACCAGTTCAGTAAACGCGCTTTTGTGGAAACGGCTCACAGTGCGCCGGAAGTGCAACAACTGGTGAGTGATGCCGCTCGTCGGGGCGATCGCATTACCCGCCGGGAAGTCCGCCAACTCTCAGACGAATGGACGGCGATGACTTCCGATTTGGTGCCGCAACCCCTACGGGAAAAAGCCGCCGATCATACGTTGCCCATGCGCTACCTGGCACCGATGGTTAAGGAGATGCAAAAACTCCCCACTAGCCATCAAGTCACGCTGCGGGAAACTGTCGCCGAAACGCCCGATGTCGATACGGTCAAACAAGTCACTGCCGAAGCCCGTTACCTCGCGAAGTACCTGGAGGCGGCGGCGAGAGTCCAAGCGCTCACGAATCAATCCCTGGATCTGGAATTGGCTTTAGAAGAAGCCCTGCGGATTGGTAGCCTCAGTGCCACTGCCGATCTCGTCAACCATGCCGCTCAAGTGGAACAACTCGCCGCCAAACTCTTTCTCACCTGGAAACGGTTGAATAGCCTCTCGGAACGCGTCTACCTCGACAGCGGCGAAAGTACGCCCCACCTCCGGACGCTCCTCAGTTGTCTCAACAACCTCACCAATGAAGTGATCGAAACGCCCCTGGATGACATGAGCGATCGCCTGGTGCGGTTACAGGTGTTGCAGGAGTAGGCGGGAGATCGGCGATCGCCACTGTTTATGCACAGGTATTGTGAGGGTGCATTGATCCTTTGGCTTCATTCCAATGAATTCAACCTATTCCCCGCTGTGAGTCGTCATGACTGCCAGTCTCATCCAGAGTCCAGATCGGGTTATTCTACAGCATATTAGCTGGCAAAGTTATCAGTCATTGATGCGTGACTTTGAACCAGAACCAGCCCTCCGGCTTACCTACGATCGCGGCACATTAGAAATTCGGATGCCCCTTGATCCTCATGAGACTTATAAGAAACTATTGGGTCGCTTGATTGAGGCTGCAACTGAAGAGCTTGATCTGGAAATTCGGAGTTTAGGCTCACGCACATGCGATCGCGAAGACCTCGCCAGAGGGTTAGAACCTGCCCAATGTTACTACATCCAACACGCGGCTCAGGTGCGCGGCATTGCCCAAATTGACCTGACTCAATTGCCTCCACCCGATTTAGCCGTTGAAATCGATATCACTTCCAGTTCCTTGAATCGGTTCGCCATTTACGTTGATTTACAAGTGCCGGAAATTTGGCGCTACGATGGGCGATCGCTGACAATCTACAGTTTGCAAAATGGACAGTACCAAGTGTGCGATCGCAGTATCGCCTTACCGAGCCTGACTGCGATCGACCTGCTCCGATTTCTCAACTTGCATCCGGCAACTGGTGAAAATGCCCTCATCAAACAGTTTCGCCAATGGTTGAGAACCCACCAATTGGCTATTTGAGATGTTGAGTGTCGCTAGAGCCGATCGCGACGAGCTGAACGCCTGAACAAGCCTCAACCAAATGAGTGAGAGCGCGGCGATCGACCTGATCATGGAAATTCGGTTGGATGAGATAGCGGTCAGCAAAATGGGCATTCTCTAGAGGGTAAGTTTGCTTTTGTCCTCATTGCCCACCAGACCCAGGTCATTGCTATGTCCAATTTCGACTCCACCAAAAAACGGCTGGCTGATTTGCTGCGAGATATTGTAGCTGGCAAAATTCAGCTTCCCGACTTTCAGCGAGGGTGGGTCTGGAAAGATGAAGGCATTCGCTCACTGCTGGTCAGTATTGCGCGGGCTTTTCCAATTGGGGCAGTCATGTTGCTAGAGTCTGGGGGCGATACCCACTTCAAAGTTCGCCCGGTGGAAGGACTGGATCGCAATCAACTCACTCCCCATGATGCCGAACAGTTGATTCTGGATGGGCAGCAGCGGCTCACCTCCTTAACTCAGGTGTTAATGCTGGATCAGCCGGTAGAGACTCGCACAGCTACAGGCAAATCGCTCAAACGGTATTACTACATCAACATTGAACGTGCCCTGGAGGGTCCAGAGTATTACGATGAAGCAATTATCGGCGTGGATGAAACCCGCACGATTAAGGAGAACTTTGGGCGTGACATCAAACTTGACTTAAGTACGACTGAAAAGGAATACGAAAACTTTTACTTCCCCTGTAACCGTATTCTGAATGTGAATGACTGGGAAAAGGGTTTAGTAGATTACGATCGCGATAAATTCTTCCGTTACATGGAATTTCGTGGCAAAGTCATTGAGGCATTCCAAAATTACAATGTCCCCATCATTGAACTCAGTAAAGACAATAAGAAAGAAGCGATTTGCCTGGTTTTTGAGAAAGTCAATACGGGTGGTGTGCCGCTTTCGGTGTTTGAGCTAGTCACAGCTACTTACGCGGCAGA
>JAIXVO010000156.1 GCA_027482985.1 Cyanobacteriota bacterium | reverse complement strand
CAAAATCAGCACCCGTGGAATCGGATCATCGGTGCGACAGACACAAGCGCGGGTCAACTCATCATACAAAAATCCCTGCGCCAAGAAGCGCCCCAACAGCCGTTGGACAATCCGATGTTCCAGATGCAAATGCACGACCTGCCCATCCAGTGACCCCGGATCTCGAAAGACCACCGGACGAATAGGGGCTTCTTTCCGCCAATCCCACAGCTTTTGGGTCTTTTGCCGGGGTGCCCGCAGCGTGTCCAGCGTTGTAGCCCAGGTGGGGTCTGCCCCTGCCTGTTGATCCAGCGTGGGGACAAGCCACTGGCTCCGCTCCTCATCCCCCACCGCTGTGGCTGCATCCACCGGTTTGAGCGCGGCTGCCCCCATCAACTCCAGCGAGACCGACAAAGTCTCGCGGAAATGGCGATCGTCCAGTCCGAGCCAGAGTTTGGAATCCCTCAGCATGGATTCCAGTTCTACTTGCTGCTGGCGAAGTTTGTCCTGCCGTAACCGAATCGCTTCCAATTCCTCAGTAATGGTGCTGGCGCGATCGCTCGCGGTTGCAGGCAACTGATCGGCGAGGGCGATCGCTGCCGTTAGCTTGTGAATTTCCGTCTGCCGAATGCCCTGATCCAAAAGCTGCGAGACGTTCTTTTCCACTACAGGCGATAAACTTCCCAGTTCGGCCTGAATTTGCTTGGTTTTCTTCACCAACACATCCAGCACTCGGTCTTCCACCCGTTGCGCCAAGACAAAGTAGTGACACCGAACCTCTGCCTCCCGCTGCAACTTGCGGTCAATGCGGCCATTGCGCTGCTCCATCCGGCTGGGATTCCAGGGCACATCAAAGTGGAACAGGTCAGCACAATAGTTTTGCAGGTTCACCCCCTCCCGCGCCGCATCCGTCGCAATCAAAATTCTGAGGGGATGCCGCGTCGGATCAGTGTTAAAAGCTTGTTTGATATACTCCCGCTGGTCTTCGCCCATCCCGCCGTGAAACGTGTCAATGCGATCGCGGTCGCGATCGGAGTTGGCAATGATGGTTCCAAGCTGCTGTTCGAGATAGCGTTTGGTGTCGGTATACTCAGTGAAAATTAAGACCCGTCGATTGAGCCAGGTTGCGCCGGGTTTGCCTAAATCCGGGCAGAGGTGCTGCCGAATCCAGTCTTCCAACTGCTTCACCTTACTATCGGGTTCATGTCTGGACTGCTCCGCAATGTGGGTCATTTCCTCCAGGAGGTCAAGCTCCCGCTGCGAAATGGCGGCACTGGCAACCTGGCTCGCCTGCGCCATCTGCGACTCCTCTTCCTTCAGCACCTCATCCTCATCCAACTCGGCGCGATCGTCATCGTTTCCGGGCGCTTCTTTGAGCAGCGAGTAGTTCTGCTGGGCAGTGGATGGTTGTGCCGCCTGCCGCGCGATCGCCCGCCGATGCACTTTCAAGGTCCGGGCAAACGCCTCAATCGAGGATAGCAACCGTTTTTGGAGCGAAGTCAGGACTAATAGCGCGGCTGTTTGGGCAGATTTTGGCGCATCCTGCAACCGCTCCTCCCGACATTGCCGATAGGCCTGCAACAGTTGGGAAAGCTGCAGCTCCGGAGCGTCTTCGGGTAAATCATGAATGATGACCGGAATAATTTCGCGTTTGGGGAAGTCCGCGTTATTAATTTCCCGCAAATCCTGCTTGAGCCGCCGCACCATCACGGCATCCAATAGCTTCTTACTACGGACGGGCACCCCCCGACAAAACCGCTGAGGATCGAGGATTTCTAGCAGCGCCGCAAAACTATTCGAATGCCCGTTGTGCGGTGTCGCGGAAAGAAACAGCTTGTGCTCGAAGCGAGATGCCAATTCCCGCACTGTCTTGGTTAACTGGGAATCGATCGCATAGCGAGACGCACTGGCCGGAGCCGCATTGTGGGCTTCATCTAGAATCAACATCGACCCCGGCGAAAAATCTTGCAGCCAATCCCGCAAAGGAGCCGCGTAGGTTTCATCCCGCAGCAATGAATGGGAAATGATGAATCGGGTGTGAGTTTTCCAGGGATTGATGCCATAGCCTCGTTCGCGCCGTTTGGAGGCAACAAAATCGCGATCGTAGATGATAAAGGTCAGCCCAAAGCGGCTTTCCATTTCATCTTTCCACTGCCGCACCACCGAGGGCGGGCAGGAGATGACGACCCGCTTAATCTTCTGCCGCAGCAACAGTTCCCGTAAGATCAGGCCAGCTTCAATCGTCTTGCCCAAGCCCACATCATCGGCAATAAAAAGATTGACTCGCGGCATCCGGAGCGCTTTCCGTAATGGCTCTAGCTGATACGCCTTCACTTCAATGCCAGCCCGGTAGGGAGCCTGAAAAAGTTTTGGATCAGTCGAGGTGACACAGTTCCAGCGCAGCGCATGGAGGTATGCCGAAAAGTAGCGGGGTTGATCAAAGCCTCGCTTGGCCACCGCTTCCCAAGAGCTGGCCTCTAGGATTTGCGCATCAATTTCCCGCTCCCAGAAGACCTCCAAAATCTCGCCTTGAGCGTCATCCTCCAGACAGGCTAACCGGACTCTGGTATCACCGCCAGGAGCCGCCGCAGGCACCACATCTTCGACCAGATACTGGCGCGATCGCACTCGAATAATTTGCCCAGGTTCGAGCGTCGTCGATGTCATCTTGACTCCTTCATCACCAGTCAGCAAACATTACTCAGTCTAAATCTCAGCCCACCCTGTCAGGCATCACACCCCGCTAGCGCGATCGCCCCCATTAGGTAGCCCACTTTTGGTAATCAACCAGCAAAAGATTGCCTAATCCCAATATGGCATCCACAATAGACGAAAACAAGTGCAAAGTGTACGTACAAGTGGAGTCACTATGGGACGGAAGGGGCAATCGATGACGTTGTCAGTGTCAGAGCAGGATAAAGCCCAGTTAGAGGCGATCGCGCGTGAACAAGGGATGCTCTGGGGCGATCGACCGAACATTTCGCGCTTGATGGAAGCGATCGCCCGTCGAGAGCTATTGATTGGTCGCAATCACGACTGGTCAGAAACTCGCATCAAGGTATTGCACCAATCCATCCAGGCTTTAATCGACGCTGGACACCCTGATTCTGCTCAAATTATGGCGCAGATTCTATTGGAACGGAGCGAGTTATCCATCCCTTTACAAAGAGAAATTGACCGATTTGTGTCCACCCCAATGGTTCCTTGGCGGCGGCAAATTGACCCCTATATCCGCTGCCAGATGCCCTTCCAGCTCACCTATCGAGATGCCGCTGATCGGCCCTTCAGTTTCACCATTCGTCACGCCAAAGTCGTTCCCTATGAGCGGCGACAATATCTAGAATGCTGGTGTGATGAAACAGCAGGTAATCGGGATGTGCCCGAACTTCAACACAATTGGACCTTCCGCCTCGATCGGATTCCCGACGCAGCTTTAAGCAGTGTGTGCGGCCAATGGCGCTCCAATCTCGATTTATTGGAAGTCGAACTGCACTTACTGGGTGGTTTAGCGTTTGCCTACGAAGCGAAGACGGCTGATATTAGCAACGAATGGTTGAGCGATCGCACGCCCCCGGTGCGACGAGTCGTCCGGCAAATCTCGAACACCTTTTGGTTCTTCCGAGAGATCCTTCGTTATGGCGAAGACTGCATCATCATTGCGCCCCCTGTTGTGCGAGCAGGCTTTTGTCATAAAATCCGGCAGCTATCCAAAGCCTACGAGTGACTCGTAATTTGTTTTATCGTTCAAGTTAAACGCATTCATACAGCCCCAATAGCCATGAAGTCTAAAGAACTTATTCGTAAGGCCCAAACAGCAAAGTCATTGAGAATCGCGATCGGAGTCGGTGCGATCGCGGGAGTTGCCGCCACCGTCCTGTTCTCCAGTGCCGTGATTGCCCAGGACATCCCCAAGACTCTAAAACAGGGGATGTCCTACGCCCAGGCGCGGAAGGCGTTGATTAATGCCGGATGGCAGGCGGTTGAACTCTCCCCTAATCGAGATCGCTTTGGGGCAATGGATTACATCATCAAGCTTGGGTACAACGAAGTGGAATCCTGTTCTGGTACTGGGATGGGTTTCTGTCGTTTCACCTTCACTGATGCCAAGGGGCGGAAGCTGGCAGTCGTCACAGTAAACAACCAGCAGGGCCAGCAACCCCGGTTACAGCGCTGGTGGATTGATACGGAGCAGTAAGCCTTTTACGTTCTGGTGGTCTTACGGTACGCTTCACTGTTCAAGACTACCCTCACTGTCCTCAAGATATCGTTATAGAAGTTATGGCAATCTTAAATTTTAAAATTGAGTCATCAAGGAAATTATCTTCATCCCAGCTTTAAATATGATCTGTTGTAATAGATAAAGACATTTCAGACTACAGATTATGGCTTCAATTCGTCAAAAAAAGCACCTCCAAAAAACTTTTTTATTACCATTCGATAATGGAAAAAAGCACTGCACCTGTTATGACTTCCAACAGCTATTAGCCCATAGAAAATTTTCTTCTCATACGCTAGAGGATCTAACTCTACTCCAGGGCGAAAATCCAACGTGAATAAGGTTTTTTAGTAAAAAATATGCCAATGAACAGACTGCTAATTACTGGATTAATAGCATTTGCAACTGTTGCACTCGCATTTCCAGCCACCGCAAAACCCGAAGTTTTATCCTGCACATCCTTAAAAAAGCAGGTTCCTGTCAAAGTTGTTAATGACTTCATCATTATTTGTCGAGATGTTGATCCCAGTAATGGATTGTTAGGAAAAACTCGGTCAATTGATGTGTTAACTCTTTACGAGTTAGATAAATCAAAGCGCCAATTCAAATCTGAAGTGCATCACCTAGAAGCTTCCCCTAGAGGGACTCATAGGGATAGTCTGATGTTTACCACAACAAAAGGACATCCCCATGAGTTACTCCCAGCTTACCGTTT
>JAIXVO010000052.1 GCA_027482985.1 Cyanobacteriota bacterium | reverse complement strand
TCCGACGGCTGAGTTTGATCAGGTGGGCGTAGCGCAGAAAGACGGTTTCTTCTGACAGGGTTTGATGGAAGGCTGCCAGGAGGGGTTCGTCCTCCGGCTGGATGGGGCGAATCGCGATCGCGTCTCCGTTTTTGAGTGTCCAGGGTGACATGGGTTTCCTCCTCTACGCTGCCTGTGCATCTCGGCTGATTACCTCAACCATGACCTGGTGGTTCCGTACCAAATTCATCGCGATCGCGGCGAATTCGGGAGGGGCAAATGACCACCACTGGCTTCAACTTAAGCTGAAACTTTGATGTCACCAGCTTTTTGCTTGACCTTAGTCTCTTGCCCTTGATCCCAGCGCGAATCGACTTGAGTACCCATGAGTCTGGCAGTCGCGCGAGTCTCTGACTAAAACCAAAATTCTGGGCTTGGGTGGCAGCCCCCCAAACCCCCCGAATTCAGGGGACGGTTGCGTCCCCCGAACCCCCTCCAAAGGGCAACTCTGGGACTTCGCATGCAGTCGCTAGTGGTGACGTTGTTGGGCGATCTTCTATAAATGAACTTAAGTTGAAGCCAGTGATAGCTGTTTGCTCCTACTGCATAGATTTTATGGCGTGCTTTTGCGGTTGAAAATTGGTATTCAGAGGGATGGGGCGGTATCATGCCGCGTAAAAGCTGGCGATGCCCCTCTTCCGAGAATTTATTGAGAGAGTATTAAATCTCGTGAAATGGTGGGTCAGATGCCAGCCAGAATTGGGCAGATCAGGCACCTTAAAGAAAGCAGCGTTCAATTCGGCTCATGCAATCCTTTGATGTCTGTGTCAAGACACAATGCCCGATCCAGTTTGTGCTGGATTTGATGGATGGGAAATGGTCAATTTTAATCTTGCGCGAACTGTTTGCGGGCGATCGCCGCACCCACGAATTTTTAGATGCCTTGCCGGGACTCAGTACCAAAATTTTGATGCAACGCCTGCGGGAACTGGAACGCCAGGGGTTAGTGGAACGCCGGATTTATGCCGAGATTCCACCCCGAGTCGAATATTCTTTGACGGCGAAAGGTCGGGAAATTCAGCCGATTCTCTCGGCGATGCGAGATTTGGGGTTGCGCTGGTTATCGCAGGAGCCATGCAGTTGTCCCTTAGAGCAACGCCCGCCGGAGGCGATCGCGACCACCCGCCAAACTCCCGAAAGCTGAGGGCGATCGACCGCTTCATGGTCTTTTCGACTCAGACCGATGACCTTCTAAAGTGAGAATGCTAAGATTCCAGTACATTCACAGGGGATGCAAAGTTTCTTCTGAGGAATGAAATACAATACCGGGGCAGGGAGTTGGGCGGAGCAGTCGCTGAACGCACTGACGACAGCTTGAACTGATTGGTGACGGTTTTGAATCCACGAGATTTACTAAGTTTTTGGTGCTGCTGTGCATTCCCAAAAATCTCAAAAAATTGATTTAAGCCAAGATTATCCCTGCCCTTGTCGGCGGCGCGGGCACTTGACACCCATTGCACTGACAGAAGCGTTTGGGTGTAATCGGTGCCAGCAAATTTTCGTCGTCGAAGATAACGGGCATGTCTTGGAGCAATTATCTGGGACTTATCCTTACAAGCGGGCTTGGCGCTGGAATGGGCACCAATGGATTGTCGCCAATCCCAGTTTAGCGGACAGCACCCTCCCCGTCGTGATGGGGATCATTCTGATCATCATGATCATCTGGCTCCCGTTAGCCCTAAATAAATCCAATTCTTCGTTGCTGGTCTTAGTCGCGGTTGTACTGCTGTTGGCGCTGCCAGCGTTGATGGTGTTACTGGCCTACCGACGATAACCCATGACCACCGAGCCGCACCGCCTGACTTCTGACCCGATCGCTGCTGTGCAATCTGCGCACCGAGCCTCGATTACCCTGGCGACGACGAAAGGGGTGTTGCGGAGTCAGACGGTGGCCGCGATGTCGGAAGCGTTGAAGCAGAATCAGAACGAGATTTTAGAGGCGAATACCTTAGACCTGGAAGCCAGTCGTGAGATGGCAGTGCCGGAGTTGATTCTGGAATGGTTGAAGCTCACGCCGGAGCGGCTGCAAACGACGGCTCAATTATTGAAGCGGTTGAGCGAACTGCCAGACCCAATTGGGCGAGTGATGGATGCCTCTTACCAACTGGATCAATGCCAGATTTATTCTCAATTGATGCCGCTGGGGGTAATTGCCCTGGTGTATGAAGCGTTTCCAGAGTTGGCGGCGCTGGCGGCGGGATTTTGTGTCAAAACAGCGAACAGTTTGGTGTTGAAGGGCGGCAGCGAGGCGAGTCATTCCAATGCCGCGATCGCTCAGGCGTTGTGGTCGGCGATCGACAAAACGGGTTTACCAGAATGCTGTCTGCAAGTGTTGAACTCCGATGAGGGCGCTTCGGTTCGCGACTTAATCATGCAGGATCAATATGTGAATTTGATTATTCCCTATGGTCGTCCCAGTTTGGTGCAGCAAGTGGTGCGGCAGGCTACGGCACCCGTTCTGCGCTCAGCGATGGGGAACTGTTATCTCTACTGGTCGCCGTCGGGCAGTTTAGAGGCGGTGCGGTGGATGATTCTGGATAGTCATCAGAGTGAACCCGATCCGGTGAATGCGATCGAGAAGGTGCTGATTCATCCCAGTCAAAATCCTTCGGCGTTGGTCATGTTGTGGAATAGCTTACGCGAGAAGGGCTTTCAACTGCGGGGTGATGCAGGACTGGTAGCCGAATTTCCAGAGTTGCAGCTGGTAGACGAAGGGGAGTGGCGGCAGGCGTATCTGGACAAAATTATTGCGTTCAAAATTGTGGATAGTTTAGATGGCGCGATCGCCTGGATCAATCTTCACAGCAGCGGTCATGCCGATTGTTTGGTCACCGAGTCCTATCAAGAAAGTCGGCAGTTTGCCCTGGGCATTAATAGCGCCTCCACTTACATTAATGCCTCGCCCCGGTTTGCCAGAAACCCGAAGCGAGGCGACTCGATTTTTTTGGGGATGTCGAATCAAAAAGGCATCCGTCGTGGCCCAATCAGCTTACAGACCTTGACGACGATGAAGCACATCATTCAGGGTGCAGGACAGTTTTAGGGTGATTCTTCGCCCCTCCAGATGTCCGACTTTTGAGCAAAGTCGGACATCTCAGTTAACCTCTATTCGGCAGCGGCTTCGTCGATCAGCTTGACTTTCGTGGCCAGTCCTAATTTTTGGAGCAACTGAATCGTCATCCAGGTGAAGTCGATTTCCCACCACTTCATGCCATGGCGAGCCGAGTACTGATAGGCGTGGTGGTTGTTGTGCCAGCCTTCGCCATAGGTCAGGAGGGCAACCCACCAGCAGTTGGTGGAGCGATCGCTCGACTCAAAGGTGCGGTAACCAAACTTATGGGTGGCACTGTTAACCAACCAGGTGCAGTGGTAAACCACGACTAAACGGACAAACACACACCAGATCACAAACGGCCAGCCACCGACCAGGTACAGCAATGCGGCGAAAGCAATTTGAATGGGGAAGAAATAGTTATCCAAGAACTGATAAAAGCGATCGTCGGCAATATCTTTAGTAAAACGAGTTGCTTCTTCTTCCGCAGGCACATCGTAGAACATCCAGCCCATATGACTCCACCAGAATCCTTTGCCGGAATCATGATGGTCGTTGTTTTGGTCAGAGTGCAAGTGGTGATGGCGATGTAAGCCAACCCACCAGATCGGGCCCCCTTGCATCGATAAGGTGCCACAGAACACGAGAAAGTACTCTAACCATTTGGGCGCTTGGAAGCTGCGATGGGTCACCAAGCGGTGCCAGCCCAGGGTAATTCCTAAACCACCCGTCACCCAGTGCAACACCAGCGCTAACCCAATGGCGGGCCAACTAAAGTTAGCGGGCAAAAAGGCCAGCAGTGCGCCTGCATGGAGGAATGCCATAAATATAATGACAGTCCAGTCGTAGGTGAGTGGTTTGTTTGAAGTTGCAACAGTCATGCATTAGTCCCAACGAAATTTACAGTGCCAGATTGGCGTAAAGTGGATAGTCCGACAAATAAATGTCACAAAACAGACACTTTGCTTATTGTAAGAGTTTCTCAGAGGATGGTGAGCAGGGGGCGATCGCATCCTGCCAGAGTCGCAGCTGAGAGGCAGATGGAGGAATCGGCCAGGAATGAACAGTACAAATATCCTGAAGACAGCGGAACAATCGCTCTCCTTGATTTTTTCTGGAATTGACTCCCAGGTCAAGGACAACTTGCACCGGGTCTTGCGGGCGTTTCGGCAGGAGCGGGTAGGGGCGCACCATTTCGCGAGTGTGAGCGGGTATGGTCATAGTGACTTGGGGCGGGAAGTCCTGGATCGAGTGTTTGCGACGGTGATGGGGGCAGAAGCGGCAGCGGTGCGGGTGCAGTTTGTGTCTGGGACGCACGCGATCGCCTGTGCCTTGTACGGGATTTTGCGACCGGGGGATGAATTACTCGCTGTCGTCGGTGCGCCTTACGACACCTTGGAAGAGGTGATCGGGTTACGCGGGCAACAGCAAGGGTCGCTGGCCGAATTTGGCATCCAGTATCGCCAATTAGAGCTGAGTGCCACCGGGACGGTGGATTGGGAGCATCTCGCCCATGCCATCAAACCCCACACGCGGATGGTTTTGATTCAGCGTTCCTGTGGCTACTCCTGGCGATCGAGTTTGGCGATCGCAGATATCGCCAGCATTGTGACTCTCGTGAAGCAACAGAATCCCGACACCGTTTGCTTTGTCGATAACTGCTACGGCGAATTCATTGAAACCTGCGAACCCACAGCAGTCGGCGCTGATTTGATGGCAGGGTCTTTAATCAAGAATCCAGGTGGCACGATCGTCACCGCCGGGGGCTATGTTGCTGGCCGCGCCGATTTAGTGGAAATGGCCACCTGTCGGCTGACGGCTCCCGGCATTGGCAGTTCCGGCGGCGCGACCTTTGACCAAAATCGCCTCCTGTTTCAAGGCTTATTTCTGGCTCCCCAAATGGTCGGAGAAGCGATGAAAGGGAATCATCTCACCGCTCATGTGTTTGACCAATTGGGCTATCCCGTCAACCCGCTGCCCACCGCTCCCCGCCGGGACGTGATCCAGGCGATCAAACTGGGTTCTCCCGCCAAACTGATTGCCTTTTGCCGCGCCATTCAGCAACATTCGCCGATTGGCTCCTACCTCGATCCGGTTCCGGCAGGAATGCCGGGATACGAGAGTGAACTGGTGATGGCCGGTGGCACCTTCATCGACGGCAGTACCTCCGAGTTTTCGGCGGATGGCCCCTTGCGAGAGCCTTATGTCGTCTTTTGTCAGGGCGGCACTCACTGGACTCATGTCTCGATCGCCCTGGAAGCAGCCATTGAAGCTGTCCAAGCCTGCGATCGCGCCCCCTGATTGCGGCTCCAGACTCAACCGTTGCCCCTAC
This sequence comes from Cyanobacteriota bacterium, assembly GCA_027482985.1. Taxonomy (GTDB): domain Bacteria; phylum Cyanobacteriota; class Cyanobacteriia; order Leptolyngbyales; family Leptolyngbyaceae; genus JSC-12. The sequence goes on along the minus strand of JAIXVO010000052.1, from coordinate 389 downwards.
AGGGTCGATCTAGGATCAGCAGACTCAAATGAACCTGAAGTAGCAGATGCCGTTAGTACCGTTCCTGGGTCAAACTCAACTGGAGTTTCGGCGATAGGTTCAAGCGCTTCCGCCACAGGTTCAGACTCAACTGGAGTTTCGGCGATAGGTTCAACCGTTTCCACCACAGGTTCAGACTCAACTGGAGTTTCGGCGATAGGTTCATCCGCTGCCACCACAGGTTCAGACTCAACCGGAATTTCGGCGACAGGTTCAGGCGCTTCCACCACAGGTTCAGACTCAACCGGAGTTTCGGCGATAGGTTCAGGCGCTTCCACCACAGCTTCAGACTCAACCGGAGTTTCGGCGACAGTTGGCTCGGCTACGGCTGCTTCAACTGGAGTCGCTTC
>JAIXVO010000666.1 GCA_027482985.1 Cyanobacteriota bacterium | reverse complement strand
GACCAGAATCCTGCGAAGGGAGGAATTCCAGAAATCGCCAACACGCCAATGAAGAACGTGACTGATGTGATCGGCATATACTTCCGCAGGCCACCCATCATCCGCATATCCTGCGCGTATGCCGGATCGTGACCCACGACGGATTCCATGCTGTGAATGACCGAACCAGAGCCGAGGAACATCATGGCTTTGAAGTAGGCATGGGTCATCAGGTGGAAGAGACCAGCCGTGTAAGCGCCCGCTCCCATCGCCATCACCATGTAGCCCAACTGCGACATCGTAGAGTAGGCCAAGCCTTTTTTGATGTCCATTTGGGTAATGGCGATCGTGGCTCCCATGAAGGCGGTAATCGCGCCCGTCCAGGCAATCACATCCATCGCCACGGGAATGTCTTCAAACACGGGGAACATCCGGGCAATCAGGAAGACCCCAGCGGCCACCATGGTCGCCGCGTGGATCAATGCCGAGATCGGGGTCGGACCTTCCATGGCATCCGGCAACCACACATGGAGTGGGAATTGAGCGGATTTGGCGACGGGTCCTAAAAACACTAATACCGCTAACGTCGCGGCTAACCAACCGCTGACTGCGCCAGTTTCAACCAATTCTGAGAGGCGATCGCCAATGGTGCCGAAGTCAAAGCTGTTGGTGGCCCAGTACAAGCCCAAAATTCCCAGGAGCAAGCCGAAGTCACCGACGCGGTTGGTCACAAACGCTTTCTGGCAAGCATCTGCTGCTGCTTTGCGGTCATACCAGAAGCCAATCAGCAGGTAGGAACACATCCCCACCAATTCCCAAAAGATGTAGACCTGCACCAAATTCGGGCTAATTACCAGGCCCAACATCGAGGAACTGAATAAGCTGAGGTAAGAATAGAACCGCACATAGCTCGGATCGTGAGCCATGTAGCCATCGGTGTAAATCATTACCAGGAAGGCCACCGTGGTCACAATCACCAGCATCAGTGCGGTCAAATTGTCGATGGTGTAGCCCATCTCCAGGTGAAAATTCCCTGCCGATGCCCACTCAATCAGGTGAGTGTAGGGTGCATGTCCCTGCCACTGGCTCCAAAACAAGCCAAAGGACAGTACCATCGCTGCGCCTAACGCAGAGACGACAAATACAGCGGCACCTTGCCGCAAACTATTAGCTGCCTTATTGAATGAAATCAGACCCAGACCGAGCAGAGTAGCGGCTGCTAAGGGTAAGACGGGAATCAGCCAGGCATATTGGTAAAGTGTTTCCATTCGTTATGCCCACGTAAAAGTTCTTCATTGGGTGGAAAAAGCCGTTTACATTGTGACATAAGCCCATTGCGAAACGCGCAAGACCTCACACAAGATTTCAGCTTCTTGAGCAGATACCAACCGTCAAACGACTGACAGACCAGTCTATGAACCAGTCCATTAAATGCCAGCCTAGAGGGTCAGTGCTGTAAAATTGAACGCCTTTAGGCTGGTTCTGCCAATTCTTAAGAGATATTTCCGATTTGTGCGATCGCTACAATTTGCCCATATTAACTTCAGGGCAATGGGCGATCGCTGAACGCTTAAAAGTGGCACCAGAGTTTGGCATTCGGCACAACGACTCGGCTATCGCCAAGATCGGGATCGATGCTAAACCCCTACGATTTTTGGGAGTTAAATTTTATAAAAGTAATTTTATTTAAGCGATTGTGGCTGCAAAGGCACTTGCACCAACCGCACTAACTCATCCCATAACAACTCGCGCTTATACAGCCCTTCCATCCGGTGCTGCAATTTGCCCTGGTCAAAAAATAGCAGGGTCGGCAACGTCGTGATGCGGTATTGGCTAGCCAGTCTCAAGTTCTCGTCGGCGTTGATCCCAATCAACTTGAGAGAAGCCCCAAACTCAGCCTGAAAGCGGGTCAGGAGGGGTTCAATCATGCGGCAAGGTCCACACCACGGAGCGCCAAAATGAACTAAAACGGGAGCAGTAGACTCGAGAATTTCTTGTTCAAGGGTGGATTGAATCATTGTTTTGTTAATAAGCTTCCCGCTCGACGATTCGCTGGGATCAATTCTGGGATTATCCTACCAGCCTACGCTCCCCGTTGCACTAATTAATATCGGATGCGCCCACCACAACAGCCAAGCAAATCCCGCTACCCCCACATAGGCGGGTCGCAAAAATTCCTGGAGCTGTAATTGCTGTTTGCCCTGCACGATCGCCCCAAACGGGATCACGGATGTCCGTTCTTTCACAGCGGTAAATGCCTCGCCATAGCGCGCCTGTAAGCGGCGATCGCCATGCCACACGCCAAACAGGTGATGCAGAATCAACCCGACCGAGGTGACGATCATAAACGTGGTGCCCAACCAGAGGGTATGGGCAATACACCAGATCACCTGTCCTACCATTTGCGGATGGCGGGTAATGCGAATGATCCCGGTTTCGTAAAGATGGACTTCGGGCTTTTGGACGGCGGCAATTTCCAGCAGGTTAAACGTCGCCGGATAGAGAAACAGGAACGAAATCGCTGACAACCCCCACACGACTGGAGCCACACCAGGCACGCCCTGCACTTGCCAGAGTTGCGCCCCATCGTAGCGATGGTTGAAGAAGTAAATAATCAGAATCGTCGCCAGCGGTAAACTCACGAGGGCAAAAATCACTCGATACAACCGCGCCCCGATCCGCTTTTCGGCCCAGGGACGGAGCGCCGCCAGCCCACTATGAGCGATCGCGAATACCACCAGCAGCCCAACAATCACAAAATGACTGGGCGTTAACCAAGCAAAGTCCATAACCAAGGAAAACGGGATGAAGGGATAGGGATCAGTTTACAGGGCAGGCGAGTGTCTGTGGGGCGCAGAACTAAAACAAGATATCCAAATTCAGATCTTGTAAGTTGACCCCATATAAATAGCCCTGAGTTTCTTCCCAGGTGGCGATTAACAACTGTTGCGGCGAGAGAAACGCGATCGCCGTCGGCTGGCGGGGGCCATCAATCTCTCCCATAATTTGCCCGTAGGGGTCCAGCAAAATAATTTGACCCGCTTGACTGATCACGGCGTAACCCCAACTAGTGGTGGCAAACAGATGGGGTGTCATGCCTAACCCGACCCGTTGAATCCGGAGGGGCTTCAGATCGAGAAACAGGAATGACTGCGGCGACTGCGGTTCCGTGGCCAGCAGGCGATAGGGCGTGAGGGTGGGCACCAACTGCCGCAGCGGGAGCGGGAGCTTGAGACACCCGACTTCTGTCCCCCGGCGCGAGAATAAGTCAATCCGAACGCCCGTAATACTGCTTTGTGAACTGGCATCCGTCAGGTGTGAGACCACGCCTAAGTGACGGGCATCCGGAATCAAGAGTTGGAAGGGGGCGGGAATGGGCTGAGTCAGAATGGGGCGGTAGGGGAAGTGGCGTAAAGGCCAAATTTTTAGCTGACTGGTGGCGGGGGTGCCGGTGGGTTGGGCCGTTGCCAACCAGGTGCCAGTGGGCGCGATCGCCACCTGGGATTGGCGCTCAAATTCGATCAGGAGTTGGGGTTGACCTGGCGGCGTATCCGGCTCTGGATAGAACAAAGCGGCATCGAGCCAATACACCGCCTGTTGCGTGACCGCCCAACACCCCCGTGGCTGTACCACCAGTTGGGCGATCGCTTCCGGCAAGCGGACTCGCGGCATAGTCGTCGGTGGTTCCTGCAACGGTGAGGTCAGCACCGCTCGCAATTCGGCCGACAGACTGACATAGGTTTGCAACCCAATCCGATTGCCGTACACCCGAAAAAACTGATGGTCTTGCCAGTCCCCCGGTAACGTACTGGCATTGTGGGGCTGATACCGCATCAATTGGGGGATTGGGGTATCCAATAGTTCCTGGTAATCGGCCTGAAATGGCACCCCTGGCGCTGGATTTCTGGCTCGCAGCAGTTCCGTCGCTTGCCACCCCTGACTCAACTCCGCCGCCCCGATCGCGATCGCCGTCTCCAATGCCGTCTTCATCGCCTGGGCCGACCGAAATCGGCGGGCAGGCAATTTCTGTAGGGCGGTCCGAATCACCGCTTGCAGATCGGCGGGAACGGTATCGGGAATTTGCACCGCCCGGTTGAGATGGGCGGACATTAGTTCTGTCGGCAGGCCGGAGAAGGGCCGCTGCCCCACCAGCATTTCAAATAACAATACGCCGACAGCATACAGGTCAGAGGCGATCGAGTACTGCCCATAAAACCGTTCGGGAGCCATATAAGCGGGCGACCCAGTATTACTAAAGTCATCCGCCTCCATTTCCTGACTCAGCCGCGCAATCCCAAAATCTGAAATTTTTGCCGTCCAGCCTGTCGCCGTTACGGTCAGCAAAATATTTTCAGGCTTGATGTCGCAATGGACGATCTCATGCTCATGGGCATGGGCTAACCCGGCCAGAATTTGCGTGATTAGTTGCAACCCCTGGAGCGGATGCAGCGTCACATCTTCCTCTAACAAACTTCGGAGCGTCCCGCCCTCGCAGTAGTCCATGATCAAATACCGCCCGGTTGCGGTTTGCTCCATCGCCTGACAGGTGACGATGTTGTCATGCTGCAAACTCAGCAAAAACCGGAGTTCCCGCAAAAATTTGTGAGTGGAAAAGCGATCGCGGTTAAGTTCCTTGAGCGCCACCAGCCGTCCCGTTTTGCGGTGCATGGCACAATACACCCGCCCAAATTGTCCTTGCCCAACTAAGCCAAGCAGTCGATACTTGGAGCGACGTAATTCCTTGGCAAAAGAATAGGACACATCAGCGGGGGAAAAAGGGCATTAAGCACACAGCTTACCCATGATGGTATCGTGATCTGTCTGCTGTTCCACCATTTCGGCGATCGCCCCCAGCCGTTTCTCTAATCCCAGCACAAAGTGATTCGCATCCGCGCCCAAAGATTCGCAAGTAGTCTGGACACAATGCAAATCCCGGCCGGTCAACTGGCTAAAGAACGAGCTCAAAATGCCTGCTTCAAAATAGCAAACAGGGCGTGTGCCTTGCGGTGCTTGCTTAGCAAATGGTGAGTTCCAGGACTTAATCACCAAAAAGCCCCGTTGCTGAAACTGATGATCGAGTTCAATCTTGCCCCAGCCATGCGTCACCCAGCATTGCTGCAAACATTGCAAAAATTCTGCCATGGTCATATCCGAGAGGGCTTGCCCATAGTAATCAGTCAGCTCATCCCGAAACCGCGTGTAAAAATTTTTGCCCCACCACTTGCCACAGTTGAAGAGCACTAACCGAGTAGCCTGTCCCGTTTCTTTGTCCAACCCAGCATAAATCGATTGGATGAGAGTTTCGGGTAATGCCAACAAGCGATCGCCCCGGCGGTTTTCGAGCAGTCCCAATTCCAAGTCGCTGCGGACATACACATCAGTAGCGAAGTAGTTACCGGGGACACGGTTGTTTGTGAGTAAATCAGCGACTGAAATCATAGGAAAAAGGGGGAATAAAAGAATAGGAAGGGAGAACTCGGCGAATCAGTCCGGCCTAAGTCTGGGGCGTGAGTTCGTGTAACAAGGTCTGCGCCATTAACAAATGAGGGGTGAGGAGGCTGGTAGTCGAGTTGCCCAGTACTTCGGAGAGGCGTTGGTGGAGCAAGCGATAGAGCGTGGTGTTGATGGTAGCGTTGTTATACAAACTCATGGTGCCACCCAACCAACCCACCAATCGCTCTTTGACGAAGGTGTCGTCGTTCAGCAACATCCCCATGGCGCAGTAGCGCAGGGTGAGCAAAGCATTTTTGATAGCACGTTCCAGCTGTTCAAGCTTTTCTTGGGGCAGCTCGGCCTGCAACTGGTCGGCAACGGGCTGCATGATGTCGAGTTCGCGATCTCGGAGAGTACGATAGGCGGTTAACCGAGCGGGTAGAGAGTCAACATATTGATTCAGCAGTCCTAATTCTTCGGGTTTGAGATAGCGACTCTCGGCTTGGTCAAATAAAGCTTCAATTTGAGGATGCATGGCGACGAGGGGATAGCAAGTTAAAACAGATCGGAGAAGTCATCCAGCGTAAATTCATTTTGGGGAGTGGGTTTGACCGCTTCAACGGCAGTGGGTGCCGCGATCGCGTTACCATCCCAATTAATGGCGGCAAAAAACCGACCCACACTCAGATCGAGTGTCAACGTGGGGGGGCTGTCTGCGGTCGGCGAGGCGATCGGTGCTCTGAGTTCAGGGGGATGATCATCCCAATTAATTTCCACGAAAAAGGCTTGCACTGAAGCCTGCAACCAATGAGCAGTCGGGGCGGGTTTAGCGGTTCCGTTCATGTGGGGCAAAATCACGGCATTCATCGTAAAATTTCTCCTGCTCGCAGGCGCTTCTCAATGTCCTTCGCGGTGGCTCCTTCGTTCAACCAGAACCCAGCGGCATCAATCCGTTCCTGACTGCCTAAGAGAAATTTGCAGTAGGTTTCGCCCATCGAGTAGCACTGAATTTCGATACAACTTAGTTGCTTTCTCACCATTTCGGTAAAAAATCCAGCAAACAGTCCAGCATAGAGGTAGCACACAGGTTTGCCGACATCGCCCAGGGTGCGAGCTACTGCCGAGTCGAAAATGTTGATGAACATGAAGCCCTGTTTGCGATCGCCCATGTCCACTTCCCACCGTCCCCATCCCTGCGAGGTGAACGGCCACCACCAGGTTTCGAGCAGGAACAGGAGGTTCGTTTGGCGAATATTGCGATCGAATTCTTTTTCAAACCATTTTTCAAAGAAGAAGGCATCTTTCTGCCCCCATTCACAGCCAATGGTATACATAATGGCAGCGGAGGCATCCCCCACTTCTTCTTCTAAACCTTCCACTAAACCAATGATGAAATCTTCTGTGGTTAACAGGTTTTGACTGCCATTCCAATCCTGAATTGTGCCTTTTTGCGGATCGAATTGAAAGAAGTCGCGAAATCCATAGTGATTATGTTTTTTCGGATTTGCTAAGCGAGCGGAATTGGGTTGGGGCGTTGCAGTCACCATAGAGGGTCTCTCAGGAACGATGGAAAGCGTGATTTGAATGTGCTTGACTTAATATTCCCTATGTTTGTTAGATCTAACTCATAATTTATGCTCAGAATGAAGAGTTTTATGAAGGGAACATCGCTGCCAGGACACTTGAAACAGCGGGTGACAGGCACTCTTCACCCTCCCCAATAAAGTTTTGGAGCAACCATGCGGTTGGGCGCGATCGCAATTCAAGTTGGGTCATTGCGATCGATTTGGGCGTGCCACCCGTCGCTCAATTTTTGATCTGCAAACATCAAAGGAGCTGATTCCTCAACTCCTTCGCAACATAAATGGGGGCATTTGTACAGTTGGGAGTAACCTCCAGCGATCGGCCTAAGACACTGATGCGGCAACCACAACCAGCAATCCAACCAGGACTACACCCACAGTCCCAAGAATCAAATAATTCCGCTTTTGGGAGGTGCTGGGCGGCTCTGCTTGGTACATTTTGGGTTCAACCGCATAGTTATTTAAGCGCCCACCGTCTTCGACTGTATATCGCATGGATAATCCTCAACTTTTCTTAACCTTACCTGGAACAAACGTAACTGGCTATTAAATTTAGTGAATTTCTTAATATTTAGTTAACACAAAAGGAGAGGCGATCGCCCCTCCCTTGGTTTAGAGTCACTGGCAATGCCAGTTTCATCCCCGACAACGCTAATTCTCGCCCGTTTCAGTTAAGCGCGGCAGGCTGATGATATACCGGGAGCCTGTTTCGCCATCACCCTGCACCGTAATATACCCCTGATGGAGTTCCGCCAGTTGTTGACAGAGCAAGAGTCCCAAATTCTGGCGGGGTAAGGGCTGTTGGGCATCCGCCGTAAGATTCAGGCGTTTCGGCGGGTAGTCCTCATTTTTTTCTAACGGTAGTAGAATGCCCTCTTCCAGTTCGTAGTGGTGTTTGCCATTCGCTGGGGCCGTCACGAGTGCCGCTTCAGACCGACTTTCCAAATAGGGCAACCCTTCACCCAACCAGGGATGAGAGACCCAAATGGATAGGACTAAATTGTTTTCCCGGCGAGAAATATGGAGGCGAATCACACTGCCTGCTGTGGAAGACTGAATCACACTAAAAATCAAGTGATACAGCATTTGCCGGACTTTGTCTTTGTCTACAGGCCAGATGCGGCGATTCGGTTCTACCGTCAGCCGAATTTTTTGCTCTCGCCGTTGAGCGGCATGTTCTAGTGTGTTAATCGCCTGCTGGCATAACATTTCAATATCAACCGAGGCCAGGTTCAAACTCTGGTGGGATTCTTTGAATTCTGAGAGTTCTACAATCTCGCTCATCAAGGACAGCAAGTACTGCCCACTGTGATGAATAATGTTGAGATATTCTTTCTGTTTGCTAGTCAGGGGGCCGTAAATTTCCCGGTTTAAGACACTGGCCATGCCCATGACTGAGGTTAACGGAGTGCGCAGTTCTTGGGCTAAGTGACTCAGTAAATCGACCCGGAGTTGGCCGGAAATGGACATCGGACTGGTATTCAAATCGGCGATCGCGGCAGTTGGGTTGGCGATCGCGGTACTGGTGCTGGCGTGCGATCGCTCATATTCGCTCATACTCCAACGCGCCATCAGTGCCAAAAACTCGGCATCCTTTTGGGTAAAGGTGCGCGGCGTTGTATCCATCACGGCAAGCGTCCCAATACACCAACCAGATGCGGTCATTAGCGGTGCACCCATAAACGAGCGAATGCCGTATTGATTGACCAGCAGTTGATTGGCGAAGGCGGGATGCGCCAGGGTGTCTTCAATGATCAGCAGGTGTTGGCTATCCACAACGTGCGTGCTGAAGGTTTCCAGGCGGGGCAGTTGACGCAGAGAGGCCAATTCGTTCATTAAACCCAGTCGAGATAAGCCGATCGCCGACTTGAAGCGCTCCCGGTCAGGTTGCATCAACCCCAGAAAGCAAATGGGCATCTCTAAGGTTTGGGCAGCGGTTTGGGTCGCCTCTTCAAAGATCGGAATACTTTCTGCTTGCAGGAGTCCTAGCTGGGTCATGGCCTGCAGGCGCTGCTGCTCACGAGCCTCAGCCGTCAACCCATCCAGGCGACAAAATAACCGCTTTTCCTGACTGATCATACTGACTCGTGACCCCCGTATGTGGCTGAAAGCTAAAGCAGATAGGGAAATTTTTATCTATCTACCACCCAGCATTCCCAGGGCAATCCGTGGATGAACGCTTTGCAGTCAGGGGAGATTACGGAACTTTGAAAAAACTACCGACAGAATCGGGAAGAATTACGGATGGTCAGAACTCCAGGCCGGATGTGCCAGCAAGGATGCCATCACCCGCACGCCGCGCAGTTGGTTGGAGAGGGGGAGATGCCCTTTGGGTGCAGTCAGATCCCAGGTGAAGCCCTGGGGATAGCGAGTCCAGTTGTTCCCGTCTTTCCAGCCAATTTTGGGCCAGAGTTTATCCCAGTTTTGCCCTAGACTGAGCCAGAGATCGCGTTGTACGGAGAACCCAAATTTCCCTTCGGAATAGACTAACCAGAGGGCGTTGATCGTTTGCAGGTCGATCGCCGGGAATTGCTCGACTTCGGTAAAGTAAATCCACTTACGCTGCACGGCAGTGGCTCCCGCCAGTTCACACATGTTTTGCAGAGTGAGTTGGTCGGCAGCTTGAAATTCCTGCTGGGCTAGCAGCATTTGCAGTGGCTGGTAGTCGATTCCAACCTGCGATCGCAGCGGTACCACTCCCGTGGGAAAGTGCGTCTGGAGAAAGTCGAGGGCGGCGGGCGCAGCGGACTGAAACAAGGTTTGATAGATTTTGCCCGCGATCAAATCGATTGTTACCGCTGAGGCTGAATTCGTGGCGCTTTGGTAACGGGTTTGCAAGTACTGCATCAAAGCGGCTTGACCGACGGCATCCGCCCCAAGTTGAGTGATCAAAGGCGACAGATTTTTGGCGGGCGTGGTTTGTAGGCGAGTCAATTCCGCAGCGAGGCGATCGCTGGCCGAAGAATTGGGATCAGCACCAACAGAAGGGGTAGAAAAAGTGTTCATTTTCAGCAGTTTGAAGAAAGTTCAAAAATGAGGTGGGAATCACACAGACGCAGCGGGGTGCAAAATTTTTTGAATAATGGCAGAGGTGGAACTGGGAACTTCGATTTGAATCAACTCCACTTTGCCCCCATAGCTGTGCACAACTTGAGCTTCGGGCAAGGTGGAGATCGTATAGTCGCCGCCTTTGACATAAACATCTGGTTGCAGGGCGGCGATCAGGTCACTGGCGGTAGGTTCACCAAAAATTACCACGCCATCGACGGCTTTCAGAGCGGCTAAAACTTCGGCCCGTTGGGCTTCCGGCACAATCGGGCGAACTGGAGCACCGGGCGGTTGGGGTTTGATCAGCCCGACGGAGCGATCGCTGTTCAAGCCCACCACTAACGTCCGACCACAGGCTTTGGCGGCTTGCCAATACCGCACATGTCCGGCGTGTAACCGGTCAAAACAACCGTTGGTGAAAACGAGTGGCCGCCACCGCTGCGGATCGGCCTGTAGGGCTTGCTGTAAGGCGGCGACGGTATACAACCCAGAAATTGTGCGATCGGAAATCATGCGATCGTGTTTATCCTTGAAACAAGCTAGCGGGATGCGGGCACCCTTGAGTACAACGTTCCTATCTAGCATCCCATACCGGGGCTACTGTTCACAGGAGAAACCACGCATGGTTGACCAATCTGCTGAGTTATTAGAGAAACTACGCCAACAATTTGATACTGCCCCCTATCCCAGAATTGAACTGGAACACTCCCCGAAAGGCGATATCAAGTACCTGTACTGCCATGACCTGGTTGTGGCTCACTATCATCGGACTCAGCGGGTAATTGAGCCAACGGGAAAAATTATTTTAGATGCGGGTTGCGGCTCCGGTTACAAAGCCCTATCGTTGGCGATCGCCAATCCAGGAGCCAAAATTGTCGGGATCGATTTATCGGAAAAGTCGGTGGAATTGGCGCAAGCACGGCTCAAGTATCACGGCGTTGAAAATTTCGAATTTCATGCGATGACCATTGAGGAGTTACCCCAGTTAGGCATGAAATTTGACTATATCAATTGTGATGAAGTGCTGTACTTGCTGAATGACCCAGTCCAAGGATTACAAGCCATGAAATCAGTCCTACAACCAGACGGCATGATTCGGGCCAACTACCACAGTCGGTTTCAACGAGGCATCATTCACCAAGCTCAGGAATTTTTTGCGAGTCTGGGGATCATGGAACAAACGCCAGTCGAGTCAGACTTTGCGATCGTCCGAGCCATCATGAGAGAACTGCAAGACGCTGTGACGGTGAAAGCTCGCACCTGGCAACCGACATATAACACAGATGACGATGCGCTACTCGCCAACCATTTGCTGCGAGGCGACAAAGGCATCACCATGCCTCAGTTTTTCGACATTCTGCGGGCTGCTGATCTGGAATTTATCAACATGGTGGATTGGTGGCAGTGGGATTTGGTGGATCTGTTCAAAGATTTCAGTAACCTCCCTTTAGAAGTGGGCTTGCTGCTGGCCGACAAAAGCGTTGAGGAACAACTGCATTTGTATGAGTTAATTCACCCAATTCATCGCTTGTTGGATCTTTGGTGTGGGCATCCGGGGCAGGCTCAACCCTATACATCACTCGATGATTGGACAGATGAGCAGTGGCAGCAGGCAACCGTGCATTTCTACCCCCAACTACGAGTCCCTCAAGTTAAGGAGGAGATGACGCAGGCGATCGTGGCTGCCAGCTATTTTGAAATCAGCAAATACTTAAATCGCACATCCGAAACGTTCAATTTAGATAGTTTACTCACGGCAACCCTGCTACCGCTCCTCGATGCGCCCCAACCGATGCTTGCGATCGCCCACCGCTGGCAAAAACTACGCCCGCTTAATCTGCTCACCCTAGAACCGACGACCGAAGCAGAAGTGTTCGAACTGCTCAAACCCCAACTGACGGTTCTGACTCAGCAAGGATACTTACTGATTGAACTGAACCACTGATCAGTCAACAAATCAGGTAGAAGGAGATCGATGGTGCCCTCTACCTGACGGATCAGCGGCGAATTTGATGTCTTCGCAAGGGCGGCAGAAAGCCTTCATGCCAACCCTCACAACTTGAACCAAACCCGCTACTGGATTGGAACTGCTGAGATTAGAGGTTAGGGGGCAGGATCACGCGATCGATCACGTGAATCACGCCGTTGCTGGCTTTAACATCCGCTGTGGTCACATTCGCATTATTGACTTTCACTTTCTTGCCCATCGTGCTGAGGGTGACGGACTGTCCTTCTACAGTCTTCACTTGACCGGGCTTGATGGCCGACGACTTCACTTCTCCAGCCAACACGTGGTAAGTCAAGACTTTTTGCAATTTTGCTTTGTTTTCTGGCTTCAATAGCATTTCCAGAGTGCCTTTCGGGAGGGCTGCAAAAGCCGCATCAGTGGGAGCAAACACGGTGAAAGGGCCTTTACCCGATAACACCTCGACCAGACCCGCCGCTTTCACCGCTGTGACCAAAGTTTTGAAGGAAGCATTCGAGGCTGCCACATCCACAATTGTGCCAGCTGCTTTGGTCTTGGTTGCCGTCTCAGCCAGTTCAACCGACGTGGGCACGATCACAGAACCTGTGTTGTTCACAGGTTGCACGACAGTCTTATTGGCTTTGGCAGCACTGTCGCAAGTTTTGGCTTCAGCTGGCAAGCTGAGCAAGCTACCCGTGGCCGCGATCGCCAGAACCGCTACTAAAGATTTGAGTGAGGGGGCAAACGATTGAATACGCATAAGTAAACCTTAAGAAATGTGAAGCTACCCTTAGAATTGTTAAGCTTCTAGACCCAATTCGACCACTGTGATTCCCTATGGTTACCAGTGGGAAATCAAATGGTTGTGAAGAAGGAGTCAGGAGTCAGGAGTCAGGAATCGAAAGGGAGAGAGCGGAAGGGAAAAAGAAGTGAAGGGAGCAAAAAGGTGGGCGGGAATGAAGGGGTGTGAGGAGTGCCACCAACGATTGCATCTTCGCTTCTGGCTTCTGACTTCTGGCTCCTGACTCCTGTCTTCCCCTCACAAAATCTGCGCCAAAAATCGCCGTGTCCGGTCTTCCTGGGGATTTTGAAAGAAGTCGGTGGGGGCAGCGGTTTCGATCATTAGGCCACCATCCATCAACACGATGCGATCGGCGACTTCGCGGGCAAAGCCAACTTCATGAGTGACGACAATCATGGTCATGCCCGATCGCGCCAGGGAACGCATGACATCCAGGACTTCGCGCACCATTTCGGGGTCGAGGGCGGAGGTGGGTTCATCAAACAGCATGACTTTGGGTTGCATGGCGAGGGCCCGGGCGATCGCGACTCGTTGTTGTTGGCCTCCCGATAATTGCCCGGGATACTTGTGGGCTTGCTCCAAAATGCCCACCCGTTCGAGCAATTGCAGGGCAACTTCCTGGGCTTCGGCTTTCGACCGTTTGCGCACCCAACGCGGGGCCAGGGTGATGTTCTCTATCACGGTCAGATGGGGAAATAAGTTGAATTGTTGAAATACCATCCCCACTTCCCGCTGGATGGCTTCGATCTGGCGCAAGTCGCTGGTGAGTTCCATGCCATCGATGGTGATGCGGCCTTGCTGATATTCTTCCAGGGCGTTAAACGTGCGGATAAAGGTCGATTTGCCGGAGCCGGACGGCCCCATAATGACCACGACTTCGCCCAGATTGACTGTTAGACTAACGCCTTTTAAGACATGAAACTTGCCGTACCACTTGTGCACATCCTCGGCAATGAGGATCGGTGGGGACACATTGAGTGACATAGAGACAGCCGCAGGGAGGGATTGAACACGCACAGCGAAGTTGGGTTAGACCCGACTCGGAGTATTGCTATTACTTTAACGAACAACGAAACAATCTCATGATTTTGTTCCCATTTGGGAGTTTGCGAGTATCTTGATAAAAATTCTTTCTACTCTTACGTGTGGCGGGGTTGAGCATGACTCAGGCGAACTTATTGGAGCTTGCCAAGCAAGGCAATGCACAGGCGATCGCGGCGCTGATGAATTTGGTTTTGGAACCCAAAGGGGTGGTCGCCAGAACGCAATTGCAGGATGACTGTTTGCATATTGTGTTTACATCTGAACACAATCTCAGTCAATCGGCGATCGCGAGTTTCGTGCGAAATGGGTTGGGCAGTTTAGGGACACAATCCTTTCAACGGGTCAAACTGTATGCTCGTAAAGCTGGACAAAATGCGCCGCTCTGGGTCGAGAGCTTTATGACGGGGAGTGTGGCGGCTGATCGCGGAGCCAGTTCGTCCCCCCAGCCCACTGTGCCCCGACCTGCCGCCGCTCCCGCAGTCAGTAGTCAAACCACATTGCCCCATCTCAATCCGCCCGCCCCGGTCGCCGCCCCAGTCGCGCGTCCTGCCACGCACCGGCGATCAGTGCCAGCGAAACAGGCTCAACCCGCATTCGTGCGCCAATGGCAACAGTGTTTACAGTCCTGGCAGCAGGGCAACTCCAGCTGGGCGACAGTGCCGAATCAATATAAAGTGGCGATCGCGGTTAGTGCAGGGGCATTTTTGATTGGCGGTAGCGTTGCCCTGCTGACCAATTCTCAGGCAGGTAATACCGAACAAAGTACTGTGCCCAGTTCCACAGGTTCCACGACCGCCAGCAGCCAATCGATTGTGCCCGCCAGTCCCATGCAGCCCGCAACGACCCCAGAAGGGCAAGTAGAAGCTTACCTGGCGCAAATGAACAAAGCCCAACAGAGCTTCTATCAAACCAATGGACGGTTTGCCACGACCCTGGAAGAGTTGGAGCGATCGGCCTCCGTTATGTCTCACAGTACGGTGTATACCTATCGCTTAGTGCTCCGCAACAACACCCAATCCGTGTTAACCGCCACCCCCAAACAGGACGGCTTAAGCAGCTATTCCGGCACCGTCCTCCCGATCGATGCCACCCAACCCGCAACGATGGCAACCATCATCTGCAAAACCAATCAACCCT
>JAIXVO010000095.1 GCA_027482985.1 Cyanobacteriota bacterium | reverse complement strand
CGCGAATGGAAAACGCCCAGGGGTCATCCAGCACTGTGAGTAGATCATTGGGAAAGTCTAGATCGGCTTTGTCGATTTCATCGATCAGCACCACGGCGGGCGATCGCGCAGTCGAAAGGCTTTGCCCAATGGCCCAAAGGTGCGGTAATGCTTTGGGTTCCCTGGATTTCGATTGACCGGGGAAATATCGTCTTCAGCCTCCTCTTCCTCAGGCGGGGGGAATGGCGTACCGCGCCCTCTCTGCACTTCAACATCGTGCAACCGCAGAATGGCATCGTACTCGTACAGACCATCCTGGGCCTTAGTACTAGAGCGCACATCCCAACGGTAGAGGGGTAGGCCTAGTTCGTAGGCCACGCTATAGGCCAAGCGGGTCTTGCCGCACCCCGCATCTCCTTCGAGCAGCAACGGTCGCCGCAGATAAATGGCCAGATTAACCGCCTTCTTCAGGGCTTCAGACACCACGTAGGGCTCTGGCTTTGTGGGGGAGTCCTGATGGGGCTTTTCATTGCTGCGGTCTGAAGTACCGGTAAAGGTAAGACGCGGTGTGGCGGTCATAGAAATAGCTCCCGTAGATTAGCACAAACATTTTGGGGCGTCCCGCCACTGTCCCTATGAACTTTTTGGGCGACCTGATCTAGCTCTGCATTATTTTTCTGTTTCATCTTGACCGATAGGGTGCGAAATATAACTAGCCAATCGTAGATATCTTTTTTAGACCAATTGGGTAGTGTTAGTTCAAGCAATTTGTAGCAATCCATTAGCTCATCATCGCAAAAGTAATCGGATGGACGATCAGACAAAATTTGACTGTCAGCAATTAGCGCCACAATAAACTTGCTCTTGTATTTTTGAGAGACAGCCATCACGCTATCGATCAAAGGCTGCCAGAAGTCACAGGTAAACCATTTCAAAAACTCCTCATTCTCCAACAGATCGTCCAGACCCTTGATTTCCAGGAAAATAGTTGTGCCGCTATCAATCGACGAGCGAATTACATCTCTCAACTGCTTAGAAATCTCTTCGTGGTGATCAGATGTTTCGCCAATATTGAAATAACTCGCTAGTTGGCGCAAAAACTCGATCTCATTGCATTGTGATATAGGTGAATTTAAATCCACGGAGTATCGCCGGTAAGCGCCTACAACTTGACCATCAATAATCTGATCGCCCAAGATCACACTCAATACTTCTTCCACACAGTAGTGCCCCATCTGGAGCTTGCTCTTTTGTAAAAAGAAGAGGACAGCACCCCCGTCTTGATTGAGTCGTTCTTTAATCAGGCTAGCCGTGGTTTTAGCCTTCACGAAGTCGATCTTTTGAAGGGCCTTTTCAAGTCCGCGATCCCTGACATTTTGGTCTGGAGATTCTGAATCAGACTCGGCAAGCTTTTCTTCAATAGATTCTATTTCCGTCAGCAGTTTTTCGGCTTGCTTTTTGAATTTTCTTTTAGTGGATTCATTGGGTGCTGTTTCCAGATCTGACTCCACAGCCGCCAACTCTTCTTCTAGTTGAGCGAGCTGCTTAGCATAAAAACTTCTGCGTCTAGATGTGGTGCTGATCACGGGCGATACTTAAATTTATTTTGGATCGTTAAAATTATGGTTGATTGAGTTTGGCATTCAGTTTTTCTATCTTTTCCAATAGTTTTTCAGCTTCCTTCTCTAGGCGAGTTCGGTCAATCTCGCGGGGGGCTGTTTCTAAGTCTGATTCTACAGCGGCTAGTTCTTCCTCTAGTTGAGTTTTTTGCCTTTCATAAAAACCTCTCCTGGTGGCAGACAGGGGCGCTTGGGTCACAGCGGCCACCCTGGTGTCGGGCGGCTGAGCGTTAGGCCTACCCTCAGCATTCAAATACAAATTCAAAAGTTCGCACAACACGCTTAGCCCCAGCCCGGTTGGCCCCTCTACCCACTGCAATAGCGCTGGTGCCCGGTTACCCTGGGCGGCTATATTTGGTGGCAAGATCCCGGCGGGAGGATTGAGGGCGATCGCCAGCTCCTCAAACTGGGCGATCGGCAGCCCATTCAACGTCTGGATTAGCTGCAACCGTTCATTGACTGAAACTGGCCTATGGGCAGCCGTTACTGTTAGCTCCTTTGGTGTTGTCTCCACAGAATTGCCAGGCCCCACAATGTCCTCCAGTCGCCGCACCAATCGCGTCATATCGATATGAAAGTCGGGGTCTGGGCGGGCCTGGGCACTATTTAACTTCGCCAATCGCCCCAGCCCATCGGGAAGATCCGCCTCAGACAGGCGATCGCCCCCGCCCACCAAGACTGGAATCACCGTGATGCCCTCATTTTCCAGAGCGGTTTGAATTTCAATCCGCACCCAGTCCGCCGGATCATCCAGCCGCCGCTGTCCCTGGCGCTCCACCGTCAGCCAGGTGGGGCCAATCACCGCCAGCAGCACCTTACACCGGCCCAACTGCTGCCGAATGTAGGTCGGAAAATCGACCCCGTAGGGAATCGAATGGACATCTTTGAAGACGGCCTCGGCCCCAAAGGTCGCCACCAGGCGGTCATAGATCCGCCCAGAGACATCGTTGCTGTCACTGCGGCGGTAGGAGATAAAAATGGCATTGGCGTCGGGCATCGCAAGGAGATAGAGCCAGCAAAGGGAATTT
>JAIXVO010000671.1 GCA_027482985.1 Cyanobacteriota bacterium | reverse complement strand
TGATTGCCAAAGTAGAGGGGTAAAAGGATATATTTCTAGTAGTGCTGAATCAGACTCTCGCGTTATTCATCACCTGAAGATTTTGGGTAATTTAAGAAACGATGGCAGATACCTCTCCAACGCCACTGACTGGCAAAGCTTTACTGCAAAAAGTGAAGGAACTATCGCACTTGCCGCGCCGGGAAACCGCGAAGCGATGCGGGTATTACACGGTTACTAAAAATAATCAGACCCGCGTCAATTTGACGGATTTCTATGATGCGCTGCTGGTTGCAAAAGGGCTTCCACTTGATCCGGAAGGGTCGAAAGATGGACGCGGACGGGAACCAACCTACCGCGTCAGTGTGCACAAAAATGGGCAAATTGTGATCGGTGCTGCCTATACCCAAGCTATGGGTTTAAAGCCCGGAGATGAGTTTGAGATTAAGCTGGGCTATAAGCATATTCGACTAGTACAGTTGGGTACGAATGATGGGGGAAGTAATGGCTCAGAGCCAGATTAATCAATGCGCTTCGACCTGAGTTAAATGATTCAGTTCCTCACTCAAATGTCTGCTATCGCACAGATAGGGACATTTTTTTTAATTTGGTTGCTGCTCTGGATGCCGATCGCGATCCCCCTGCTGATCCGGTTCAAATGGCATCCCTTTGCTCCCTTTACCCCAGCCCAAAAGTTACCCTTACTGGCGACTTTATATCCCATTGCCCCCTTGCTTTTGTGGGGCTTTGCGGCTCTGCATCAACACTCTTTCGAAGTTTATGGGTGGCGCGGTCAACCTCAATTTTTCCTGGCGATCGCGTTCGGCTTGGTCATCGCCAGCGGGGGGTTAGGGCTGTTGTTTGGGCTGCAATATTGGCGCGGTTGGGTGCAATGGCAGACGGCTTTAAACTCCGCGTGGGTGCAGGCGATGCCCTTAAGCTTTGGGATCGGGCTATGGGTGAGTGCCACGGAAGAATTTGTGTTTCGCGGTTTTTTATTCAATCAATGGGTGACTGTGTTGCCGTTTTGGGGCGCGGCGATCGCCGCCAGCCTGATCTTTGCCCTGCTACATTTACTTTGGGATCGGCAGGACACGGTCCCCCAGTTGCCGGGTTTGTGGCTGATGGGCATGGTGTTGGTGCTGGCGCGCTGGGCGAATGACGGGGCGCTGGGACTGGCGATTGGGCTCCATGCAGGGTGGGTGGGGGGCATGATCAGCCTGGATACAGCGGGGATTTTGTCCACCCGCGATCGCGCCCCCACTTGGTTCATCGGCATCCGGCAGCAGCCGCTAGCGGGAGTCGGGGGCATTGTCCTGCTGCTGCTGACGGCAGGGTTAATTGGGGCGCTCGCTCGGCTGGGTTAAGTCCCTGTTGACTCACCCCAAATTCTGCGACAGACGCCGTTCGTGCAGCAAGATCGCAAATCTGGAGTGGTTGCGTGACCACGACCGAGATTCAGCGGAGGACAGCGAAATTCAGCGCTGGGCAGCGATCGCCAAGCTCACATTCGGCAGTTGTCGCAGTTGATCCATGACCGTGACGACAGCGCCGTGGCTGGCTTGGCGATCGGCGTTGATGATCACTAAGGTCGGTTGGGTGCCAGTCAGAGCGCGGAGTTTGGGTTGCAGCGAAGTGAGGGGGATCGCTTGTTGATTCACAAAAATCCGCCCCTGTGCGTTCACCGTCACGGTCACCTGGCTGGACGGTTGATTTTGGGCGGTGGTGGCCTGGGGTAAGGTCACGGGTAAGCCTGTCGATCGCGTCAGGAACAACGACGACATGATGAAAAACGTCAGGATGGCAAAGATCACATCGATCATGGGGACGATGTTGATCTGAAATGGGGTGTCTGGTTCTTCAGGGAGTCGCATAGGGATGAGTTACTCCACGTTCAGCGTGTTGCCGATACAGTAATTCCAGTTGCCCGCCATATTCCTGGATCAAGGCAATTTGGCGCAAATAGAGACCGCGAAAGGAATTGGCGAATAGCAAGGTGAAAATCGCGACGACTAAGCCCGCTGCCGTCGAAACCAGGGCTTCACTAATGCCGCTACTCACGCCCATCGTATTGCCGCCCCCCAATTGCCCCAGTTGCAAGGAAGCAAAGGATTGAATCAGCCCCAGGACGGTGCCCAATAAGCCCAACAGTGGCGACAGGCTGATAATCGTTTCAAACACGGTATTGAAGCGTTTCAGCAAGGGAATTTCAGCCTGCGCCGCACTTTCCAAGGCGAGGCGAAACTCTTCAGGATTAGGGTGTTCTAGTTCTAATGCCGCCAGAAAAATGCGGGCGAGGGGCAGATGGTCATGTTTTTGCAGATGCAGATAAGCGGCATTGGGGCTTTTGTGATAGAGCACCAACACCGAGCGGACAAACCGCTCTTGCTGCCGCACAATCCGCCCCCAAAACACAATGCGTTCTAAAATTAAAGCGCCCGCCAAGATCGAAAAGCCCAAGAGGGGATACATGACGATGCCGCCTGCGGCGAACAGATTTCCAAGTTGCATGGCAATGCTCCAAGCAGCAATGTTCAGCGTCGCTCAAACGGTTACAACCTTAACAGAGTAACAGGCGATCGCGGTGATTGCGGACACCGCAGGGCAAAAACAGCCGATCGCACAAGGTGGCTCATCCCCCCTAGCGCTAGCGCACCATTTCTGCACTCTACGGCTGAAGCGCGACTTCGGCACTGAGAAAATCAATGAATTGTCGCGCGGTCCGCCCCGATCGCCCATTGTGGCGGGTAGCCCATTGCAGCGCTCGAAATTCCAGATCATCGGGACTGAGGGTTAATTGGGCCTGATCGGCAAGATGCTGCACCATTTGCAGGTAAGTGGATTGGTCGGCGGGTTCGAAAGTCAGGGTCAACCCAAAGCGATCGCTGAACGAGAGTTTTTCCTGCACCGTATCCCAGGCATGGATTTCATCACCTGCTTGGGGAGCAGGGCGATCGCCAAAAAACTCGCGAATCAAATGGCGGCGGTTAGAAGTGGCATAGACGACTAAGTTGGCAGGACGGGCTGTAATATTGCCCTCCAGCACCACTTTCAAGGCTTTATAAGCATCATCGTCGGCTTCAAAGGAGAGATCATCCACAAACAAAATAAATTTTTGGGGCACCGATCGCAGTTGCTCCGCGATCGCGGGTAAGGCGGTCAATTCGGACTTGGCGACTTCGATCAGGCGTAACCCGCGATCGCCATACTGCGACAGCAAGGCTTTAACTAACGACGATTTGCCACTGCCCCGGCTGCCATAGAGCAACACATGCAGGGCGGGTAAGCCTTGGAGCAACCCCTCAGTATTTTGCACCAGTGCGGCTTTTTGCCACTCATAGCCCACCAGCGCCGTGAGTTGAATTGGGTCAGGATGGGGGACTCCCACTAAACTGCCTGCTTGCCAGCGAAAGGCGCGGTAGGCGGCGAATTGCCCTGTGCCCTGCTGTTGGTAGTGGGCGGCAAGAGTGGGGAGGGCGGTGGCCCAATCTTCGCAGGCGGTGAGTTGTGCCTGGATCGAATCGGGCGGCAGGGGGGGTGCGTGCCAGACGGTGATCGGTTGGGGCAGGGGGGCGATCGCCTGAATCCACAAGTTGAGTT
>JAIXVO010000772.1 GCA_027482985.1 Cyanobacteriota bacterium | reverse complement strand
TCCACCACATCCGGGGGCCGCTGCCCGCGTAATTGCCGTTGCACCCACTCCAATTGCGCTGCGTTCTGGAGATGAGTCGCCACCATCGTCAAACAAGCGGCGGCTGTATTCACTCCCGGCACAAACGGAAAGCCCGTCACCGCCTGAGGCACGAGGGACGATTTCGGTTGCAAGCGCACCCGTTGGGCAATCCAATAGCGTTCTAATTCAGTGGAAGGCACCCCTTGCCACAGCGCTGTCGTCCACACGGCCACGATCGCTTCTTTGTCTGCCACCCGCGCTTTCCAGGCACCTGGCAATTGCAGCAAATCCCCCAGCCAATCCCCGGCTTTCAACAACACGGGTTCGCCTTCTTCGGGAATTAACCGCACTTTCCCAGTGACCACGAGCAGTTGACTCCCAGACTGCTCCGTCGCCCACACAATCTCACCTAACGTAAACCGGCGCAGTTCAGCCTGTTGCTTAACCTGCACCTGCTGCTCAGGGCTTAACAAACTTAACGGGGGATGCTCCCAGGGGAGTTCGATGGTGCGATCGTTGGCCAACATAAGCGTGTGATGAGAAAAAGGAATTTGAAAAAGGTGATTGAACCGTGTCCGGACAGCCCTGTAACCGAAACCAACTGCAAGGAAGCAAGTCGTTGCCGCCAGAAATTAACCAGGTTACTCTGTCACCTGAAGTTTGACCGTCATCGCTTGAATTTTTTCCGCCAGCCAGCGATCGAACAATTCAGTTTGCATCACTTGCTTCAATTGGTTGTCTTCTAGCGTGGCGGGAAGCAACTGCTCTAAGCGGAAAAGCGCCCAATAATTTTCGATTTGCACGGGACCGACGATCGCCCCCGGTTGAACAGAATCGATCGCCGCCCGCAGGACATCCGGCATCGCCCCCCGACTAACCGGACCCATCATGCCATTCGCCACCCGGTCATCAGACTTGGAATACTCCCGCGCCAACTCCTCAAAGCTGCCACCTTCGGCAATCTGGCTTTTTAACTCTTCGGCCATTTCCTGACTGTCCACCACAATCCGCGACAGCACCACCCGATCCAGCATTAATTTACGTTCAATGAAATATTCCTGCAACCGTGCTTCCGCCAACTGGGCTTTTAACTTTTCCAACTTAAAGCTACCCAAAATTTGCTTATGAAACACCTCATAGGTGCTGCCATTCCGCGCCAACCAGTCCTGAAAGGCTTGCGGTTCTGTCAACTTATTTTGCAGCCGAAAATCCACCACCGCTTGCTCCACCATCGCCGGATTCACATCCAGGTCGGTGCGGGTTTCTAGTTCTCGTTCCAACACATACTGGCGCAAAATATCGCCAATAAAGCCCTGTAGCTTGCCAGCCGTTTGCAGGTAGCGCAGGCAGTCTCGCAAGGGCAGGGGATGGTCATCAACAATCAACAGTGCTTTAGAATCCATGAATCTTTAAATTGCTGACATGAACAACAAGTAGACGGAACAGTTGGATGCAGCTTAATGCAAATCGGCAAAGCCATGCAGTTTTCCACTATCAAAATATAGCTTTGGTCAAACCGCTGAGCACCAGTCGGGTTGCTAAAAGCCACTTTGGGTCTGCGGTCTGCCTCGCCTCGTTCGACTAAGCTCACGTCGAAGTCTGTCACCTTACAGAGCGCGACGGCTATCCTGATTTTTTATCAGTCGGTTCGCGTAATTTATCCTAGCTCAAGTCTTTTTCGACCCTTGGGTCAGAACCGGACGCTTGCAATGATAATTAGCAATTGTTATCAATTCCACCTGATAGGCTGGGAAATGGCATCACCGGATGGGATAGGTGAGCGATCGCCTACAGTCCTCCCACGCCAAGAGAAAGTCGATCCAAATAGATCGATTCTCCGATGGGAAAACCGGGGTTTTATGGCATGATCAATACTAGGGCTTCCCACTACAGCCGATTCACCTTGGCTGTCATCTGGGGCGAGTCTGACTGGCAAGTGTAGTGATCTGTGATCCGCATGGCCCAGGGTGGCATGCCGCATGACTGATACACCCTGAATCAGCATTAAGCACTGAGCTTAGAATTTTGCAGTTTTGGAATGTGGTAAGGAAGAATTTAAACGTATGGCTCTGCAATTAGGTGATACCGTTCCCAACTTCACGCAACAAACCTCTGAAGGGGAAATTGACTTTTATAACTGGGCGGGCGATAGCTGGGTCGTGTTATTTTCACACCCGGCTGATTACACGCCCGTTTGCACCACAGAACTGGGGGAAGTGTCCCGGCTCAAGCCCCAATTTGACCAGCGAAATGCGAAAGTGATTGCCCTCAGTGTCGATGATGCCAATTCCCATGCGGGTTGGATTAGCGACATCAACGAAACGCAAAATACCACGGTGAACTATCCCATCATTGCCGATGCGGATAAGTCGGTGTCGGATCTGTACGGCATGATTCACCCGAATGCCAATGCCAAATTGACAGTCCGCACCGTGTTCGTGATTGATCCCCAGCACAAACTGCGGTTGACCATCACCTATCCCCCCAGCACCGGACGCAACTTTGAAGAAATTCTGCGGGTGATTGACTCGCTGCAATTGACCGATAACTTCGGGGTGGCCACCCCTGTGAATTGGAAAGATGGGGAAGATGTCGTCGTTGTGCCTTCCATTCCCACGGAAGAAGCGAAGCAGAAGTTTCCCAAAGGCGTGACGGAAATCAAGCCCTATCTGCGCATGACACCCCAGCCGAATAAGTAAGGCAAGGGGCAGAGGGCAGAAGGCAGCAGGATGAATCAGAGCGGCTGAGCGGCTGAACAGCGATCGCGGAGCACAGTTTTCCCGATCGCTGTTTTTTGCGACCTGGGGTAAGGCCCAAGACCCACCCCTCCGGCACTAGGCTGATTAATTATTCAGGCTGGGTGACACGGCGATCGCCTCGCGATCCAAGTCAGCGATCGCCTCGCGATCCAAGTCAGCGATCGCTTCGCGGTCCAAGCCAGCGATCGCCTCGCGATCCTGATCCGCTGCCAGCAACTTGGGTGCCGTTTGGCTGAGGGCTGTGAGTTGTCCTTCTAACTGCGCCCGTACTTCATGGCGGTAATGGAAGAAGTGTTCGCCAATGCCCAAAGCGGCTAAATATTCCGGCAATAATCGCGGTTTGCGGAGGGCGATCGCCACCAGTTGCCACCAGAACCGGAAGCGGACGGAGCGCACGACTCCCTGTCGCCACACTAAATGACCAAAGAGCCGCCATTCTTCGGGAGTAATCCCGCGATCGCTCTGGCCGCGCCAGCCTGCCATCATCGAGAAGTGGCGAAATGTCCGTTCCAGGAAAGCCTCTGGCTCGTAAATTGACCAGAACGCATCAATGTACTCGCGGGTAATTTCGGTGACTGGACGGGTGGGTACAAAGTTCATCAACGCGCCCTGGTGGACGGTGCCTAAGCCCCCCTGCAAGCGCCCTTCCTGCTGCAAGCGATGCCACAGGGCGGTGTTTTGCAAAGCTTGCAAGAGGCTGAAGTGCGCCTGGGGAATGCCCGTCGCTTGAATGAACTGGCGAATGCGATCGCCCGCCCCAGACTTTTCGTTGTCGAATCCCATAATGAAGCCGGACATGATTTGCAACCCGGCGCGGGTGATTTTATGGCAGGACGCAATCAAAGATTGGCGGGTATTTTGGAGCTTCTGAGTGCCGACCAAACTTTCGACATCGGGCGTTTCGATGCCCATGAACACCATCGTAAATCCGGCTTGAACCAGCAATTCGATCAGTTCATCATCCTCCGCCAGATTTAACGAGGCTTCGGTAATCAGTTTGAAGGGATAGCGATGAGCCTCCATCCAGGGAATGAGGGCTCGCAAAAACAATTTGGCATTCCGGGTGTTGCCGATGAAGTTATCATCTACGACAAAGACGTACCGCCGCCAGCCCAGGTTGTATAATGTCTCAAATTCCTGCAACATCTGCCCTGGCGTTTTGGTGCGCGGCTTGCGACCGTACAAATTGATGATGTCACAGAACTCACACTGGAACGGACAGCCCCGCGAAAACTGGACGGTCATCGCCAGGTAAGCGTTGAGATCTAACAGGTCATAGCGGGCGATCGGGGTATGGGTGACATCGGGTTTTTCGGCTGAGCGAAAGATGCCGCGATCGACTCCCGCCGCCAACGCCGTGACAAATTGCGGAATCGTACATTCCCCTTCATCCAGAATCAGGTAGTGTGCTCCTGCTGCCAGTGCCACTTCGGGGTAAGAGGTAGGATAGGGACCACCCACCGCCACTTTTTTGCCCAATGCGACCCCTTTCCGAATCAGGTCACAAAAGTCCTGCTGTTGAATCACCATGGCAGAAATAATCACGACATCGCACCAGTCCCAGTCGGCATCGCTTTCCGGCTGAACATTGCGATCGCAGACCCGCAGTTGCCAATCCGACGGTAGCAGTGCCGCTACAGTAATCAGCCCTAAGGGTGGATTGGTTGCCCGTAAACCAGCTAGATCAAGGGTTTCCTGATAACTCCAAAATGAGTTGGGCATCACAGGCCAAAGCAATAATGCGTTCATATGAACGACCTCCAAAGATGAAAGTTGGGTGGATACAGCCCAATCAATTGACACCCAATGGCAGGCAGATAGAAATGATGGATTGCTTGGGTCAGAACCCTGAGACCAGGAAAATCGTTGACAAGCCGATTTCCGATCAGCGTCCTAACGCCCCTCACCTGGTGACAAAAGGTGACGGCAGGAGTGAGAGCAATTGATCAGACTAGCGAACCGCATGATGCCAACCACCAGCGTCTTTGACAGCCAACGCAGATGAGTGCGAAAGTGCTCTTCAGAGCAAATCCGAACGATTGTGTTGAGAAACGATGCGGATTATTGAAAAACTATTGCGTGAGTATACAACACCGTCATATCTGACGCATCATCCCCTGCCCCTCAGCCCTCATGAGGGTCCTGAAACTAGGCTCCAAAGCCTGTCAGAGTCGTATCGAGAGGATTGATAAGGAATATAACGCTGAGTGATAGAAAAGTATCAAACCTCTTCACTGAAGCTGTCTGCCGCAAAGGGTGAGCCGATACCAAGTTGGATCCCAGAAGTTAATTCGGGACGAGACCAATCTTCCGTTTAAGTTGGAGCCAGTGCGATCGCAGTTGCCAGAACTTACTGCTTTCCATCGCTTGCACCTGGGTTTGCAAGCGGTGCCAGTCGGCTTTGGTCTGGCTCAGTTCCGCCTGGGTTTGCTGCAATTCTGTCTGGGTCTGGTGCAGCATCGCCTTGAGGTGATCGACTTCCTGCTGATGGGCTTGCTGATAGGTCACCAAATCTGGCGTGATCCCCTGCTGGTAGGGCATGAAATGAGTGGTTTGCCAGGTGCCAGCGACTAATGTCGGAGAGTCCAAGCCAGAGTAAGTGCCATCTTTGGCAGTTTGATACATGATTTGGAACATGGGGCGATCGCTGGCTCCCACGCGTTTCTCGGAATAGTGCCAGAGCAGGACATTAATGATCAGCACATCCCCCACATTAAGCGCCGGACACACCGTTTCGATCCCGGTGAAGGCTTCAGGATGAATGGTGCCACGAATGCCAATGTTGCCGTACTGATGCGTACTCTTGAGTAACTTC
>JAIXVO010000684.1 GCA_027482985.1 Cyanobacteriota bacterium | reverse complement strand
GGTGGATTTGGCCACCTACTTTCCCGAAATTCGGCAGCGGGTGGCGCAAGCGACTTGTCAGTTTAGTGATTGCTTACATCGGCAGGAACCCGGTTGTGTCGTGCGGGGTGAGTGGGAACGGTATGATCTTTACCGCGTCTTACTGGAAGAAGCGATCGCTCGGCAGGAAGTCCTCGATCGCAGTCGTGATCAGGAATCAGGACTGAAGGTTAAATCTCGACAGCAAGGTAAGGCCGAGTATGAGCCAAAATTAGAACTGAAAAAATACCGACGGCAATCGCGGCGCAGTCAACATCAGCAACTCAACACTTTACAGGAAGAGGAAGAAGCGGCATTGGATTGAGGCAGGGGCAAGGCAGGTGAGAGTGAAAGATAAAATGGCGATCGCAAACCGAATTTCTCCCCTGATCCTGATCCTGCTGGGAGGACTGATGCTGCGGTTCTGGAATTTGGCACTGAAACCCCTGTGGATGGATGAAGTTATCACTGGTGTGTTTAGCTTTGGTCGCACTTACACCGAGGTGCCGCTGGCACAAGCCGTACCCGTCGCCCAATTCCAATCAATCTTCGCCTGGAATCCTGCCACCTGCGCCCACATCGCCCAAACCGTCGCCGTCCAATCGGTGCATCCGCCCCTCTTCTTTTGCTGGATGCACCGCTGGCTGGGCTGGCTGCAAGCCTCGCCGCTGTCATCCGTCTGGCAATTGCGATCGCTCCCCGTATTCCTAGGCGTGATCGCGATCGCCCTTAGCTATGCCCTCAATACCCTCATCTTTTCGCGAACTGCTGGCTGGATCAGTGCTGGGATCATGGCAGTCTCGCCCTTTGCCGTGTATCTGTCGCAGGAAGCCCGCCATTACACCGCGCCAATGGTCTTGGTGTTGCTAGCGCTGATCGGACTCTACCCAGTCTTGCTCGACATCCGTCAGCAACAGTGGCGACTGTGGATCTGGCTGGGATGGATCGGGGTCAATAGTTTGGGGTTTTACGTTCACTACTTTTTCTTACTGGCATTTGTCGCTCAAGCCCTAATTTTGCTCTGGGAAACGAGTCGCCCCAGTGTTCACAATTGGCAAAAACACCGCAATGGTGATGCCCCACACCTCCTGCCTCATGCCCTTCTGCCCCTGTTGGCGATCGCCCTGGTTCTCCTCACCTATCTGCCCTGGCTACCCACCTTGCTCAGCCACATGAATCGCCCTGAGACGGATTGGGTCAAGGTGAATGCTCCCGGTGGCTTGAGCGCGATCGCCCCCCTCTTGCAATTAGTCAGTGGCTGGACCTTAGCCACGATTGCCCTCCCCGTCGAAGGTCAGCCCGTCGTTGTGGCGATCGCGATGGGGAGTCTGATGGCAGTGTTTTCCGCCTGGTTAGTCGGGCGAGTGGGGCGTGGTCTTTGGCAATGGGGACAAGCTCCCGCCACCCGCCTGGGCACTCGGATGTTGGTGCTGTTTACGGTAATCGTGATGCTGGAGTTTTTGGCGATCGCCTACTTGCTCGGCAAAGATTTTACCCAGGTGCCGCGCTACAACTTCATCTACTTTCCCGGCCTCTGTGCACTCATCGGTGCTGGCCTAAGTCAACCAATCTCGCCCTCTCAACATCCCCTCAAGCGAGGCAATAGACTGATGCGGGGGATTGCTCGTGGAGTCGCAATTTGCGATCGGCGTGCCGTTCTGCTGGTGTTATGTGTATCCACCTTGAGTAGTGTGCTGGTGGTGACGAATCAAGTCTTTCAGAAGCCCTATCAGCCGGATCAGGTGGCGCAGGCCATGCTATTTGAACCCCAAACCCCCACGCTCGTCACGATGGCCTACAGCGATTGGCAAGATGTGGCTTTGGGCTTAAGCTTTGGGCTGGAATTAGCCCGTCAATCCGATTCGCAACGCCCTCCAACCCCCTACTTTGCCTTTTTGCGCCAAGTCAATGGCTATGAAAGCGTGTGGCGCAACCTCTCCCAGTTGTCCCAGCCCTTTCCCTTTCCCCTTAATCTATGGGTAATTGGCCCCGGTCTGAAACGAGTCGGATACCGCCCAACGTTACCGCTAATGGATCAAGTGGGGCGATCGCACACCTGCACCCTCGATCCCGCTCATCACTACCGCATCGGCATCCCCTACCAGCTCTATCGCTGCCGTTAGAAGAAGGAATAGGAGGGAGGAGCGGGAGTCAGGAGCCAGGAGTCAGGAGTTAAAAGCGGAGACAGTAGGGGCGCATCCTGCATAATGTTCCCACTGCCATCTGCCATCTGCCTCCTGCCCTTGCCTCACTCATCCAGTTGCCAGGGATCTTTGGTGTAGTCTTCATCGAGGACTTTCTTGGGGCGCATGACGAGAATGACGCGACCCAGGATGGGGTTAGGAGGCGCGGTGTCGAACCATTGCAGATGCAGAACGTTGTCTTGTTCGACTAAAAAGTAACTGTTGGCATCCCATTCGCGTTGGGCGCGATCGACAATCACCAACACATCTTCCGGGTGTCCAACCGGAGCCGCTGGCAACAAATCACTGGGGCACAGAAGGGCGATCGGGTCTTCCGCGAGGCGAATCACTTGCCAACCGGGGACGGGCACCCAGGCGGCGGGGCCAGCGAACTGCACCATGCCAAACGGGGCGATTTCATCCACCAGGGGCACTGCTTGTAGATCGTCACGAGTCAGGGGGAGTTTACCGACGACGGGTAAAGCGCGCGGCAGATACTCGTCCGACTCCAGGCGATAAAGGGGTAAGAGGGGCGTTGGAGCTGTTTTCACGACACTGAAATCCGTCAGCAGTTGTTCCATCTTTTTGCGGGCGGTGTCGCTGTGGGCAAATCGTAAGCCTTTGGCAATCAGCCGCGATCGCTCCTGC
>JAIXVO010000814.1 GCA_027482985.1 Cyanobacteriota bacterium | reverse complement strand
CAGGTTTTGCCACTGACCGGGAATGAGGAAGTCGAGGGACTTGAGCGCGGTGACCGTCAACCCCCCGGTGGGGAGATCGTCTACCTCTTTGAAGATGGGTTTACTCACGAAACAGCTCCTTATTTCAAGTTAGAAAGACCGTTCAGGTCAAATTTTTGAATCCATTTCGCTCGATCTTGCGATGTGAAGGCAGGATTGCGGGAGAGGGCTTTCACCTGGAAGCGATCACCCACTAGCACGGCTGTCCCCGTCTGCCCTTGCGATACCGCTGGGAACCCGCCAATCTGGGTTCTACTGCGCTCAAATTTCTCGGCTGCTGCGGGATTGCTAACCGTATCGTTAATTGACAACATCGCCACGGTTTTGCCACCCTGGTTCAGTTTATATTCCGCAAATCCTCGCTTTTCCTGCGCAGGTATGACGGAAAATCCGTTGCCTGATCTTGGGAAGTAGCGGTTCAGTCTTCTGCCATTGACGACTTTCTTCGCACCCGTCGGTCGGTCGGTCTGCCTGTCTCTCGGGCTAGTGCCCGGTTGTACCTGATCAGACTGGGTAGTTTCCCGTTGCACCTGGTCATATCGGGAAGGGGCGACCTGGGTACAAGCCACCATCACACTAGACAAACTGACGAGGAGCGCGGTAATGACTGGGCGAGAATGAAGGGTTACCATAATCATTAACCTGCGGGTTGGGGGGTCAGGTTGGGCAGACCTTGAGGTTCGATGGGGCGGGTGTTGTAATAGCCGCCAGCGGGTTCTGGTTTGAGGCTGGGGGTAGTGAGGGGTTGGGCGCTGGCGGTGGGAGCTAAAGCGGGCTTCAGTTGCGCCAGTTGTTTCAGATCAAAGGCTTGTAACCAGGCGACGCGATCGCTCTTCGTAAAAGCGGCCTCCCGCGACAACACTTTCACCTGATAACCATTCACCAGTAAGCCAGTCGTGGTCGTGCCCTGTTCTACAGTTGGGTAGCCCGCGATCTGATCGGTGGCGGCTTGATATTTGGCAGCGGCGGCAGGCACGCTAGTCGTGTCGTTAATCGAGAGCATGGCGACGGTCTTGCCCTCTTTGTCTTTGACTTTGTATTCTGCGAAGCCTTTCTTCTCCTGGGTGGGCACGACTTCGTAGCCCTTGTAGCCCTTCACTGACTTGGGAAAGAGTTGATTAAAGGTTGATCCTTGCTCGGCCTGTTTCGCCACTGCGGGAGCGGCTCCCCGCTGGGTTGTTTCTTTTTGCACCTGGTCATAGCGCGAGGTTTGAGGCGCACACGCGGTCACTAACAACAGCAGGCAAAGGAATAAAGGGGCGATGATCTTACGCCAGCGATCGAAGTTCATGGGGGATCTCCTGTGCGAATGGACAACTAGAACAGGTTGATGAGAACACTCCACATGGAGCAAAATACTTGTAAATTTTAGGCAGAAAAGATAAGAAACTGATAAACAGGCTACTGATTCCTTTCGATTCTGCCACTGCCACCAGGCTCTTGCGGTCTGACTTCCGAGAGATTTCCCCTTTGTTAAGATTTATCGCAACTTGCTGGCGGTTTATGATCAGCGATCGCGCAACCCTGTGGTAACAGCAGCACTGCTCGATGATCACTTCTAAATTGGGGTCAGGCTTTGACTGTAAAAGGCTTTTAGGTTGCTGTCAATTGCTCTCTCCTGCTTGCAATTTCGGGCTACCTTCAATCCATCAGTCTGGTGGTAGCGCAAGACTCTGGTTGAGAACCAAAATTCTGAGCTTGGGGGCCACGCTGGGACTGCACATTGATGCTGGCGATGAGACGTTGTTGAGATCGCCCCTAGAATTGAGTTTGGGTGGTATGAGAGAAAATCACGCACAGCTAGCGTTGAGAGCGTGATAAATTCTACTCTTTACTGGGTGATTTGCCTTTGGCGATCGCGTCAATGGCATCCCCTAGCGCAGTCGTCAGGCTTTTGCGGGTTTGGGCATGGGTGGCTTGTTCCGTTTCCAGCGCTTGCGTCAGGCGATCGCAGGCGACGAGTGCTTGAATCAGGTGCGATCGCACCTCGACTTCAGTCTGTAATGCGGCGACTTGAGTCTGAATGGCTACCAAATTGGGCGTTTCACCGAGATCGGGCACCTGGACACCGACTTTGAGTTGGCGCACCTCTTGCTGTACCGCTTCTAGCAGTTGTTTTGCCTGCGCTGCTTCAATGCGCCGCTGTTGCGCTTCTGTTTCGTAGAGCCGCTGCCAGTTAATCGCGCTGGCATAGGCTTCTTCCCGCTCCCGACGAGCCTCAGCCAACTGGTGCTTGAGGGCTTTAATCTCATCCAACCATTGCGTTACATTCTGCGACATTGCGGCTCCTTCTCGGCCATGCTGCCTCTGGCACTGGCACTCCAGCGGGGTGTTTCATCTGCCCAAAGTCTAGCGGAGTCAGTCCAGAGAGTCTATCAAATGTTCAAAAGCTTTGCTAACGGGGTCGGGGTGGGCAGAATGATCAGGAGCAGAATTGCCAGGGAGAGGATGCCCCATAAGTCGCGGCGATTATCCAGCTCCGTCACATCATTCAGGGCGGGTTCGTCGTTGGCGGGAATCAGGAACAGAATGATCGCCCACAGCATCAGGTAACGCTGGGCAAAGGACAGCAACAGCAGGAGGATACGGGCAATTTGTCCGACCATTGCGCCTGATCGCTGCCCCAACATGGCATGCACAATATGCCCCCCATCCAGTTGACCGACGGGCATCAGATTAAACGCGGTGACGACTAACCCCAAGCAACTGGCGACAGCGACAGGGTGCATCTTAATCGCTTGTTCCGAGGTCAACACGCCGCCTAACATCAACTTACTGAGTAAGGCGAGAAGCAAAGAAAACTTGGGATCAAACGCCTGAAAGTTGAATAACTGGGGC
The DNA here is from genome assembly GCA_027482985.1 of Cyanobacteriota bacterium. Classification (GTDB taxonomy): domain Bacteria; phylum Cyanobacteriota; class Cyanobacteriia; order Leptolyngbyales; family Leptolyngbyaceae; genus JSC-12. Next base: position 3,363 of record JAIXVO010000814.1, on the reverse strand, counting down.
GTTTCCGGCATTTGCACCACTTCCGAGTGAGCCAATCCCCAGATCAGCAGAGGTAAGGCGATCGCAAAGCCCATCAGCGGTCCGGAAATACCCACATCAAACAGGGCTTTGCGGTTGGGAATGGGCGATCGCAATTGGATGAAGGCCCCAAACGTCCCAAACGGAAACCAGGGCAGCGGCAGGACAGGGATGAAATAGGGCAAAGTCGCCCGAATTTTATAGCGGCGGGCGGCAAAGTAATGCGCCAGTTCATGCGATCCCAGAATCAGGAGCAGCGAGATCGCATAGGGTAAGCCCTGAACCACCGTTTCCAGGACTGGAAGAGCGGCGTTGCCCGACCCCAACTTGCCTGCAATTTGTAACCAGGCAAAGCAGGTGGTGAAAAAGGTGATCACCAATAGCGTGATGGCCAACACCGGACGAGTCGGCATTTCCTGGCTTAAACGTCCGGCGGTCTGCTTGGAGTAAGGATTAGTCACCAACGCAAAAAAGGGTTTGCCGTTCGGTCCTTCCTGAAACACGACCAAAAAGCGATCGCCGAAATGTTCCTGCACATTGGCCTGGATGGTGCGGTAAGCGACTTCCGGCTGACTGCGCAGTTGTCCGCGACAAATGACAGCCTGGGGTCGATATTCGATGTCCTGCAAATAGTAGATCGACCAGGGAAAACAGGTTTGCAAATCCCGCTCTTCTGATGGATCGATGGGTTTGGCGGGGGGCAGTGCGGGAGGGGGTTCCAGCGTCGTGGGGGCACTGGCAGCGGCAGGCTGATTGGAGTCGGATTCGGTGGGCGTAATGCGCCCCCATTGAATCAGGGTCCAGTACAGCACCAAACATCCCACCAGCGGCGCAATCACGAGATAGGCCGGCGGTGGAGTGCGGCGATCAGCATTGGCGATCGCCCAACCACTCCAGATAAAAGCGGGTAGCATCGCCACCAGCCACAGTAACCAGACGGGCGTTCGGGTCACACTCGATACCCGCTGCACGATAAAGTAGGTGGTGAGTCCCAGTAAAAACAGGAGAAATAGGGGGTGCATTCGCCTTCGCTGAAATGAACTGTGCCTTTGCCAGTGATCGCCTCAAGCATGATGTAGACCTGGGGCAGACTGTCAAAGCAATTATGTTAATCGGATTTGTCGGAATTCGCGAACACTCGCCCAAATTTTATTGCCGTGACTTCATCCTCTGCCACCCCCCGCCCCACCAAACCGCCTCGCCTAGTCTTAACTGCGACCGCTGGCGATCGCCCCCATACCCTCTACGCCTTTCCCCCTAATCGCGACACCCTGGGCGGAACCGCTTATTTCCTGATGGAAAGTGTGAATATCTTAATTGATTGTCCCGCTTGGGATGAGCCAACTCAAACCTTCCTGGCGCAACAGGGGGGCGTGCAGTTCCTCTTTCTCACCCATCGCGACAGTATCGGCCAAGCGCAGGTTATTCAAAAATCCCTGGGCTGCGCGATCGTCCTCCAGGAACAGGAAGCCTATCTCTTACCGAGTACGCCCGTCATCCCCTTTACCCAAGACTTCGCCCTCACGCCTGCGACTCGCGCCCTCTGGACACCTGGACATACCCCCGGTTCCGCTTGCCTCTACCACAGTGGCTTTGGCGGCGTGTTGTTTACCGGGAGACATCTGTTACCCACTCCTCAAGGCACTTTGGCCCCAATTAAAACCGCCAAAACCTTCCACTGGCCGCGCCAGCAGCGTCACGTCCAACGGTTGATCGATGAATTCACGGATGCAACGCTGCACTGGATTTGCCCCGGTGCCCATACTGGCTTTTTACGGGGCAAACTGGCCTTGGCTGATGGTTATCAGCACTTACAACAGAGCTTGACCGACGCTTAGGACGCGATCGCCAGTTGTTGAGATGGGTGTTGTGGTCGGCGGTGAGATAAGGCTTGCAGCATCAGGTCAGCCCGACGCAAGGCGACTTTGTCCCAGGTGAAGTATTCAGCTTGTTGCCGTGCTGCTGCTCCCATTTGCCAGCGCAAATCGCGATCGGTCGCTAACTCAACTAATGCGTCTACCCAGCGCTCTTCTTCTGCGAGTGGAATCACAAATCCGTCGATCCCATCGCGGACAATGCCACCTGCCCCCATCGGTGAAGCTAAGACGGGCAACCCGTGGGCCATCGCTTCATAGGTCACCAATGGACTGCCTTCTTCCAAACTCGGCAGCACAAACAAATCAGCCTGCCGATAGACTTCAGCATAGTTAGGATTCGCTTCCATGTGCTGCACGTCAGACCGCGATAAGACCTCTCCATACCGTTGGGCGACAATTGGATCTAACTGCCCGACGATAATCAACTTGCCTTTAATATTGGCCTTTTGCCAGATCTCTAGCAGGTGATGTAAGCCTTTCCGAATACTATCGTTGCCAATGAAAACCACCGTCAGTTCCTGCTCCTGTGTGGGTAACTGCGGCATGGATTGATGGCTCAATAAATAGGGAAACCGTTCAGGACACCACCCTTCACTCGTCGTAATTATTTTGTGGGCAGGCACTCCTGCCGCTAAAAAGCTTTGGGATACTTGCTGGCTGGGACAAATCAAAAAGTCCGCTAACTGATTTACTACTAGCTCACACTGAACTAGGTCTTGACTAATGTTATGAGCAGGTTCTAGACCTAACTCTAAGTAGGCTTGATCAAGAATGCTTTTGGCATAGCCAGTAAAGCAGTTTACCTGTTCTACAAAAATAGGTTTTCCTGATGCCTTCGCTAAAGCCAAAGTTTCGATTGATACACCAGGCCAGAGATAGGCCGCATCAAAATCTTTGAACTTCTTCAAAAACAAGGTTTCTGCTTTCCGCTGGTAATCTCTAAACTTGTAGTAGTACCAATGCCAGAGGGGTGGAATCGCTTCCGTTAAATTCGGCCGTCTCAAATTTTCCTCACAGCTAGCAACAATCATATGAGCGGATAGGTCTGATCCTTCCCAGGACGAGCAAACCTGATAGAAAACTTGGCTGATCGCCATGTTGTTGCAATAAGAAGGAAATAGGGAAAGTACTTTAATCATTTGCTGAAACCTGGAATGCGGAATTAGATGACTGTCTACAGGCTGGCATGGTTGATCATTTTCTCGAAGCAACAGTGCTGATTTAAACGCTAGATGAGAGAAACTTTCAGCGTCGGCTTGGGTCTCCAGAAGGAAACTCAGCCTAATTGCTCAAAATCCATGATGAATCAACGTTCTAGATACATATCATCCATTCCTCTAAGACTGCCAGATCGATGTAGGAGAGAAAAATTAAGGGGCTAGATTTTATTTGCTCTTAGTTCATTGTAGATAAATATAAAGAGATGATGTATCTAACCGGAATGCGTGTGAAAGATTATTAAAATTCT
>JAIXVO010000242.1 GCA_027482985.1 Cyanobacteriota bacterium | reverse complement strand
TTGGCCTGCTGGCGTAAGGTATTCCACTGTTCGATCTGACTAGAAAGGTGCATGGTTTTAGGGAAATGTGACAATGCCAACAGGCGTAGAAAAAAGATCGCGATCGCGCCCAGTTTTCGCATCACTAGACACTAGCACAGAATTTCTACCTAGAGGATGATGACAATCCTTAACATCCTGCTCTGGGTTCATCTTATTGAACAAGATTTGTTGCGTTGAGGCAAGCCAATCAATCGCTATTTATGGCAGGTTTAAGCCAACAATTCTGACTTGCGATTGGAGGGCGTAGGCAAGACGTGGCACCTACGGTAGAGAGCGTAATTTATCATTCCAGTGATTCATAAAAGGAGTGCCGAAAATGACATCAACGCATGAAAATTTCGTCTGATTGGCAATTGCTGCAAGCCACGCTTAAAGCCTGGCAGGATGATAAGGTGCTGCTTTGGGCTGCTGCGTTAGCGTATTACACCGCATTTTCGCTAGCCCCCTGTTGGTCATTGCGATCGCGGGGGCATTTTTGGGTGCCGAAGCCGCACGTGGCGAAGTGGTGGGAGAGATTCGGGGTTTGTTGGGGCAACAGGGGGCGGAAGCGATTCAAGCCATGCTGCAAAACACTCAACAACTAGGTTCTGGCAGTATTGTCGCAACGGTGGTGGGAGTCGGCGCTTTATTGCTGGGAGCCTCTGGCGTATTTAGACAATCGCATTCATGGCATCAAATTCATGTTGCAAAATCGGTTTTTGTCTTTTGCGATGGTGCTCGTGATTGGCTTTTTGCTGTTGGTTTCTCTGGTGCTGAGTGCTGGTTTAGCGGCATTGGGGACGCTGCTGGGACAGTTGTTTCCAACCCTGGTGATCCTAAGTCAAATCATCAACTTTGTGATTTCGTTTGCGGTCATGATGGTGTTATTCGCATTGATTAATAACGTTTAAGCTAACCGGACGGCGATAACCTTTGCAACCCGGCAGAAAACCTATGCTCCGTTCCGGTTCAGCGCAATGTTATGCGGCTGGCGCTTACCTGATTCGCGACTCCAAACCGTAATTCAGCCGGAGTTACTCAGCACCAGAATAACGCAGAAACTCATGCTGCAAAAGCACTACTCGGCCCCCGCCAAAATATTGACCGATCGGTTCCTAATGGGGTATAGTGATTCTCGTAGGGCAAAAGAGGTGACACCGATGGCTCGCTTACGGGAGTTTGATACTGATGAGGTGATGGAAGCCGTCATCAACGCTTTCTGGGAGCGGGGCTATGAGGCAACTTCTCTAGCTGACTTAATGGCGGTAACAGGGCTGCAAAAGGGCAGTATCTACAAAGCTTTTGGCGATAAGCGATCGCTCTTTCTCAAAGCTTTACAATCCTACCTTGATCGGCTTTACAGTCTGACCCGTGAAGCCTTGGGTAATCCATCCCCAGAACGGGCAATCGCGGCTTGGTTTCAGCTTTTATCCAATACCGCAGCCCAGCCAGGGGAAACTAAAGGCTGTTTTGCCATTAACAGTCTGATTGAAATGGCTCCCCATGATCCCGATGTTGCCAAGATGCTGGAGTATCAATATTCCCGCATTGGGAAGCTGCTGGAAACCGTGATCGCCAACGGGCAAAAAGCAGGAATCTTCCGACAAGATCTGTCTGCCCAACAGCTACAGCAAATGCTGGTGGTTACTGCCAATGGCACGTTAGCTTCTAGTCGAGCAGCGTTTCTTAAACCGCATCTACCCAATATTACCGAATCAGTATTAGCTGTACTGAAAGCGTAATTTTTTTTGCCCTATTTTTTACCGGTCGGTCAACAATTCTCATATTCAGGAGAGAAATCATGAAACTCAACAACAAAGTCGCTGTGATCACAGGTGGAAACAGTGGAATTGGCTTGGCAACCGCTCAAGCGTTTATTCAAGAAGGCGCAAAGGTGGTGATTGTAGGACGCAATCAGCGATCGCTGGATGAAGCCGTTCAAACTTTAGGAACAGATGCGATCTCACTCCAAGCTGATGTCGCAAACGTGACTGATTTAGAGCGGGTATTTGCAACGATCCAAGAGCAGTTTGATCGCATTGATGTGCTATTTCTCAACGCTGGCGTTGCGCCCTTTGCACCACTGGAAGCAACAGATGAAGCTTTGTTTGATCACATTATCAATGTCAATGTCAAAGGGGTGTTCTTCGCGATTCAAAAAGCAGCGCCGTTGCTAAATTCGGGGGCTTCGGTCGTGATTAATTCTTCGGTCGCAAATGTGGCTGGCATTGCCAATGCCAGCGTCTATTCTGCGAGTAAAGCAGCAGTGCGATCGCTTGCTAGAACCCTTTCGGCTGAGTTGGTTGGACGTGGAATTCGCGTCAATACGGTGAGTCCTGGTCCAATCCAAACGCCCTTGTTCGGTAAAACTGGATTGCCGCAAGACGTTGCTGAAGGGTTGGGTACCGCATTGATTGAGATGGTACCAATGAAGCGATTGGGACAACCTGAAGAAATCGCCAAAGTGGTGTTGTTTCTTGCTTCTGATGATTCGAGCTACATGCTTGGAGCCGATCTTGCCGTCGATGGTGGACAAACCCAACTGTAGGAATGCTATTGCTCTGGTTAGTCCATTCACCCAAAGCAATACTCACTCAACACAGCACTTACTCTTTAGGAGGCTCATCATGAATGCAATTCTTTTACAACTCAGCATTGTCATCGGCACTGCCGCCTGGGCAGTATTAGTTTGGATGAATTGGGATCGGTTACGCGAAGGCGGACACAAACGCATCGTTTCATTTCTCGCCAGCATTCATATCTTTCGCTACGTTGGTTTGGTCGCATTAGTGCCGCTCCATATTGATGCCAAAGCTTTTAGTTTTAGTCATGCCTATCTCCAGAAAGTTGCCTATGGTGACACCATCGCTGCAGTATTGGCAATTCTGACCATTGTCGCAGTTCGTCAAGAGTGGAACTTGGTCTCGGTATTAACTTGGGTGTTCTTTCTGGAAGGCACCATCGATACCTTGAATGCCGGACCCAACTTTGCGCTACATATCAGCGATCAAAACCTAGTCGGTGCAATGGGATGGCTCATTCTCACGATTTACGTTCCGGCACTTGTGGTGACTGAGTTTTCGTTAGGGCTTTACTTGGTGCGCCGTGCTTTGGGCGATCGCAAAGCCGCTTAACCCGTTCAATCTGCTCAAGAGCCATTTCAGCTCAATTCAATCTAATCAGTCAATTCAAAGGAAGAAAAACCATGTCTAAAGTTGTAAAGTTCCATGAATTCGGCGGACCAGAAGTCCTCACAATCGAAACAGAGCCGTTGCGCGAACCTCAAGCGGGCGAAGTGCGGATCGAGGTACAAACCCTGGGACTCAACCGCGCCGAAGTCATGTACCGCACAAATGTCTATACCGAGCAAGCCCAGTTTCCCTCGCGGATTGGCTACGAAGCCGCAGGTGTGATTGATGCTTTGGGTGCAAACGTGAGCGGGTTGCAAGTGGGCGATCGCGTCAGCACGATTCCTGGTTTCAGCTTGAACCAATACGGCGTAGCGGCTGAAATGGCTATTGTTCCAGTCCTGCATGTTGCCAAGTATCCAGACCAACTTTCGCCCGCAGAAGGCACCTCAATTTGGATGCAATACCTGACTGCCTACGGGTGTTTAATCGAGTTTGGCAAACTGAAACGGGGCGACGTGGTGGCGATCACCGCCGCCAGCAGCAGCGTGGGCATCGCCGCCATTCAGATGGTGAATGATGCTGGTGGAGTCAGCATTGCTATAACCCGCAAAGCAGATAAGCGCGATCGCCTGATTGAGGCAGGCGCGCAGCATGTCATCGTCACAGAAGAAGAAAACATGGCGGCACGAGTCAATGACATCACTAACGGCAAGGGCGCGGATATTGTCTTTGACCCCGTGAGTGGTGCTTACCTAGAGCAACTGGCAGACATTGTTACCACCGAGGGACTGATTGTGGAATATGGCTGGTTGGATACTAGTGCTCTACCTGTTTTTCCGGTGGTTCCGGCGATCGTCAAGGGCTTCCGTGTGCAGGGGTTTCACCTGAACTTTCATGTTGTCGCTCATCCAGCAAGACTGAAGACCGGGATTGAATATATCAATCAGCGATTGCAATCAGGTGCCTTTCGTCCCTTGATTGCTGAGCACCAATTTACCCTCGATCGCATTGTCGATGCTTATCGATACATGGAATCTAACGAGCAACTCGGCAAGATTATCGTCACCGTCTAACGTGCTATTGCCTTTTTCAAAATCGAAGTCAAAAATTAGGAGAAAATCATGTATTCAGTTAACTTGTCTGAGCCTGTTGTTCCGCGCGATCGCATCCAAGTCACAGGCGCTCAAGGCATCACGATATCCGTTCAAGAATGGGGCAATCCCAACGGTCAACCCATTCTGTTTGCCCACGCCTATGGCATGAGCCATCTTGCATGGCTAGCACAAGTCACCAGCGATCTGGCTCAAGAATTTCGGTTAGTGACCTTCGACCATCGCGGTCATGGCGAATCGGATAAACCCTTGACGGAAGACAGCTACAACCAGCGAGATTTATTTGCCGCTGACATTCAGGCAATTATTGCCCAACTTAAACTAGAAAAACTGGTGCTAGTCGGACATTCCATGAGCGGGGTGCTGATGGGGGATTATTTGATGAAGTATGGCGATCGCAATGTGGTGGGTGTTGTTTTGATTGGAGCCAACAACAAACTGGGGACGGAGATGTTCCAAACGCAGATTGGACAAGCCTTCGTCGCTCCCCAGGCGCAAGCAATTTTTTCAGAAAGTCTCTACGAGCAGATTGGGGGATGGAATTTTCTCAATCGTCATCTCACGACCAATCCCATGAACAAAGATGCTCAGGACATCATTTTGGCAACCAGCGTATTGATGCCTATGGTGGCACGTCGCACGATCGCCATGCGAGACGAAAATTACCTATCCCTCTACCAACATCTGAACGTGCCAATCCTATTAGTTCACGCCAAAGATGATCAGATTGTCCTACCTGCTGCACCAGAGCAACTCCAGGCAGTGCGATCGGATGTCACCTATTCGCTGTATGAGATGGGAGGACATTCACCCCATTGGGAAAACTCAGAACGGTTTAATCAAGAATTGGCAACGTTCGTGAAAACCATTCAAGTGTAAGGTCGTGATACTGCTCTATAGCAACTAATAGCCATTGATATAGACAATCCCGTGGGATGAAGCACGAGGTTGTTTATATCAATAAAAGCGATCGGTCTTACCAATGATTTTTCTAACCCCGCTTCACATAGCAAGTAGCCTTCAAATAACGTCACCACCGAAAGATTAAAGCCGCATAACGGCACAGGTCAGCGGTGGCACAGAACTGAACCGCAGTAGCGATCGCCCCTCAGTCCGCTGCACTGCTGTGTTAACTGAGCGACGCACGATCGCCCTTGTGTACCGTCTCACCCCCGTCTCGTGAGCACTTTCCACCTCACACCTGATCTCTGCCAACTGCCCTAACCCCAGTCTCCTGAACGCTTGTGCACACCGCGAAAATTCTGGGCGACGGTCTCAACCCCAGTCTCCTGGGTACTTTCGGGCTGAACCACAATCTCGCGGGACGAGTGCAAGGTCTGGTTGCGGAGCTAGCTAATTATATATTCAGCAGCAGATCTGCCGGATAAGCATCTGCTTATGCACAATTATCTACCAAAGTTGCGTGATAATACCCTTCTCTTAAGGAATTAGTTAGAAATGTTGTTGGATAAGTCTGGGTTTTCGGGGTGTTATCCAGCAGTTCGACGGGT